>JAAFHO010000542.1 GCA_013297575.1 Chitinophagales bacterium | reverse complement strand
GTCCGCAGCGCCCCAGATCAAGGTATCCGCTGCGGATTTCGCGTTCTTTTTGGATGAGTTTTTGGGCGAGTTCAGTCATGTTTGCAAATATATTTTATGGCCAGTATTTTTATTAAGAAAAGCCCTTCCAGCCGCCACGGTGGCGTAGGTCATGCTCTTGCCTTGCAAAAGTATATATAATTGGTTGAATATAAGTAAGTAGTGTGTAAGTTTGAGCAAAACTTTTTGTAAATTGGGGTGTCGTCTTCGTTTTTATCCTTATAAAATAGCCATGTTGTATGAAGGCATATTCGTCATCCAGTACGCTATTGAAAACGTAGAAATACACTTTTATGAAGGAAAAAGTGTGCAACACTACATTTTTTCAAAGGAAAAAGTGTTCCACCGTTGGCAATCCACAGAAAAAATCATCTAGGAACAAAAAATCCGACCTCTACCCTACTCCGAATCCAAGTGAACACTTAATGCAAACAACTTTATTCAGGTCTTATTCCAAGTTTATCTTGTTGCCTCAATAACCTCCCGCCATTTACTTATCCACCTTCACATCCACCTTACCCACCATTGCCCCTTGCGCATCTGCTACGCGCACGAGGTAAATCCCACTCGCCATACCAGCCGTTTCTACCCGTATCGGAGCGGCGCAATCGGTTACTTTTTGTCGGTGACAGACGCGGCCGTTTAGGTCGATTACTTGCAATTCACCTTGGCCACGCAGGTGATTCAACGTATGCACCATAAAGTACGCATTGGCGGGATTGGGCGAAATATCAAGTGAAGGGCTGCCGCCTTTAGTTCCTGCTGGTTCAAACACAGCAACTGGTTCAGGAACTACCCACACAGCAACGGTATTGGTAATAATTGGATCGTTAAAATCGAAATAAATGGAGGCTTTGTTCTCGATTACATCAAATTGACTAAACTGCTTATTGCGCTCAATAGAAAACTGCACAAAACCATGACTACCCGGTTCATTGCTATTGCTATCGGGTAGCGCAATATGATTGAACACCACTTCCAGCAGACCGCCCGGCAGCAAGTTAAAACTGCTCACTTCGTGGCTGGCTTGAAGCAATCGGAGGGTTTGCCAATTGAGCGCGGTGTCCAATTTATCGGTGATACGCACGCGGTCTGCTTCGTAAGTACCTGTGTTTTGGAAATAAATCGTGTAAGTAAGTGGTTTACCTGCTGCAATTTCGGTTTTTGTGAGTCCTTTGGAGGGTTCTACGCGTTTTTCATTGGGATCGTAAGAACCGCGGATGGTATCGCAGGTAATGAAATGGTTATTGGAAATATCCTGATCCGTGCCATTGACGGTAAGTGTACTGTTGGTTTTGAGCAGACTACCCAACGGAGCGCTTGTTGCGATTTTTCCAGTGATATCAATTTGCCGCGTTTCAAAAAGGTTGAATTGTGCAATATCCCAAATCAAACTATCGCCGTTAAGAATAGCAGTAGGTACTGGATCGGCACTAAGATACGAAAATTTGGGATCGAGTTTAACACCAACTTTACCATTCAGTAGTAATGTGCCGATATTTTCGAGCGACAATCGTATAGAATGATCAAAACCTGGTCGCGGTGTAGTTGCCGATAAATGCCGAATGCCACCATCCGTTATATTTTCGGTAAATCGCACTGCAAAATCGCGGTTGCTACCACTATTACTCACCGCGTGATATGGTGGCGTAATACCGAGTACATAAGGCGAAAAAATATGTGGACGTATCGTATCGGATGCCCCCGGCAGACTAACTAAACGATAACGGCCATTTTGTTGGGTATGTGTAAACCAAAACGGATACCAAGTATTGGATTCATTGAGTTCGATGCGAATATTGGGCAACACAGATTCGCTTGGGTCTAAGATACCGTTGCCGTTTTTGTCACTAAAAACGGTACCAAATGAAAGTGCGCTGTAGTTTTGAGGAATACCCGTTTTTAACACACCTCCACCAAAACCAGCACCGGAATAAAAAGTACTATCGTTTAAAACAATTCTTTCTACATGAGGCTCAATGGGCAACCAATTTTTACAAGAATCCAGGGATACGAACAGACCAATTTCTGGTTTTTGAAAAAAATACCTGTTATCATAATACCAGACAGAACCACTAGGCTTTCCACCTAAGTCATCAGATTTATAAAACTGGGGCAATCCTTCGCTGGCCAACCAGTTAACACCATCCGTAGTAGCATAAAAACGATTGTCGTTTGTCAAGCCAAATAATCGGTCGCCAGCGGTAAACAGCCTATAAAAACTAAGGCTATTGGGCAAAGTTAATACAGTCCATGTTATGCCCTGATCTGGTGAGGTAAATACGGATGTTTCATTGGCCGCATAATGTAAGTTGTTAAAATACACTATGTCTAGAACTGAATTGATAGATGCATTTTCCCAAGTTTGGCCATAGTCTTTAGAAAATTTACTGCTATAACCGAAATCTGCACAAAGCAATAAATTTTCACCCACCCAAAATATATCACCTATAATGAGGCCACTCGAAGGATCACCGCTGGTGGTTCTAGTTTGCCATGTAGCGCCATTATCTTTTGACACCAGCAATTCATTACTAAAGTATGCATTAGCCGCCACAACACCCGCAGGACTAACCACTAAATTTTCATAAAAATATTCAGGAAAAGGTAGGGTATTATCGTTATTCCACGTTTGGTTATTCAGGTTGTACGAGGCTATACTATTGCCAGAAGCAACCCATAACCGATCATTAGATACTGCTAGGTCGTAAACTATGGCGGAATTAAGCCCTGTATTGGTAGGCTGCCATGTATTATTGGCTAAATTAAGATAAAATATGCCCTGATTATACGATATAGCCAGCAAACGCCCCCCTGCTTGCGCTACTTTATACGGGGTCAGTTTCTTAGTTTCGGGATATTCAACCCAACTTATGCCAAAATCATTTGTATATAACAGACCTGTTGCGCCTGCTACTTTGTATATCCGATTACCGATCCGAATGAAGTTGCTTTCGTTGTTGGTATAAGAAATCTCTTTTTTAGTCCAGGTAAATCCAAAGTCTTGAGATGACCAAATTCTATTTTCTGTTGCTAGGAACAGTAAATTATCATCTGCAAAAACATGTCTAACCGATTCTTGAGGACCTAATCCGGGGCCAAAGGCCTCCCAAGTAACACCATCTACAGCCAGCCGCCAAATATTCGATGAAGTTCCTGTAAAAAGCCGATTATCAGTTGACCAAATGTCATAACAGTACAGGGCAGGTGCCGGAAAGGTATCCCAAGTTAAACCGTCATCGGTGGTTTTAAAGATCAATCCCTCCGCACCATTGGGGATATAAGTACCATGCGAACAGTTTCCAATACTATAAAATCCTTTTTTAAAAGGTATGTTTTCTTGTGTCCACGTATTGCCATTGTCATAACTGACCATAAGTTTTGGATCATTGGAAGTACTTCTAAATAAGTCTTTTACCCCTACTATTTTGTCATTCGTTGCTCTTATTGGCCAAAGGTTTCCAACAGGTAGTTGTTCCCAACTGACACCATCTGCGGTTCTAAATAAGTGGTATTCATCTGGATAAAAGGCATAATTATCATTATAGTCAAGTAAACTAGTGGCTCCCCCCTCCGGGCCATTGGTGCTTTGCCAGTTGATCTGTGCAGAAAGGTGGGTTGCTGTAAAAAAGAGGACAACCAGTGTTAAAAAGTAAATGTTTTTCATGTGAAGGTG
The DNA here is from genome assembly GCA_013297575.1 of Chitinophagales bacterium. Taxonomy (GTDB): domain Bacteria; phylum Bacteroidota; class Bacteroidia; order Chitinophagales; family Saprospiraceae; genus M3007. Next base: position 502 of record JAAFHO010000542.1, on the reverse strand, counting down.
TATAAATTATTAAGATTGAGTATTTTTTTTATCTGAGCGGACAGCGCGTTTACAAAATATTCAAAATTTCCGTAAACGCGCTGTGTGTTAAACAATTTTACTTATCCACCACCACATCCACCTTACCCACCATTGCACCTTGCGCATCCGCTACGCGCACGAGGTAAATCCCACTCGCCATACCAGCCGTTTCTACCCGTATCGGAACGGTGCAATCGGTTACTTTTTGTCGGTGACAGACGCGGCCATTGAGGTCGATTACTTGCAATTCACCTTGACTACGCAGTTGGTTCAAGGTATGTACCATAAAGTAGGCATTGGCGGGATTGGGCGAAATATCAAGAGCGGGGCTGCCGCCTTTAGTTCCTGCTGGTTCAAACACCGCAACTGGTTCGGGAACTACACCCACAGCAACAGTATTGGTAATAATTGGGTCGTTGAAATCGAAATAAATGGACGCTTTGTTCTCGATTACATCAAATTGACTAAACTGCTTATTGCG
>JAAFHO010000541.1 GCA_013297575.1 Chitinophagales bacterium | reverse complement strand
CTTCGCGGTTTGTTCACCAGAACACAAGCATCGAGTACAAGGTTGGGAAGGCGCGGACAGCATTACCATTGATTGCCATAAATGGCTCAATGTGCCTTATGATAGTGCCTTTTACTTGATAAAAGAGCAACATAAAATGCAACAAGTAGCCACCTTTCAAAATTCAAATGCGCCGTATTTGGGTGATCCATTGGAGCATTTTAGTTATTTGAATTTTTTACCCGAAAACTCAAGAAGATTGCGCGCTTTGCCAGTTTGGTTTACGCTCCGTGCTTATGGGAAAAGTGGATATAGGGATATTGTAGAAAATAGCATTGCAATGGCGCAATTATTTGGGCAATTTGTGGAGCAAAGTGCTGATTTTGAATTACTTGCGCCTGTTCGATTAAATAATGTTTGCTTCTCATTGAAGGGATTGGAGAAACAAGAACTTGTCTCCGATTTTTTGGGAAAACTCAATGCTACAGGACGCGTATTTATGACCCCAACGGTCTATAAAGGTAAAAAAGGGATTCGCGCAGCCTTTGTCAATTGGCGAACAACAAAGGAAGATGTGCAAATTGCTATTGATGAGATGAAAAGTTTAGTTTGATCCTTACCCGAAAATTAAAAAATAAATCATATCAGTTTTCAAAGTACACAGTATTAACATGCGATATCTAATAATATTATTTTGCTTTTTGCTCCACTCGTGCCTGCTTTTTGGCCAACAACCGCCGTTTTGGTCAGATATTGAGGCATTTAAGGCTCAAGATTCAATTCAAATGCCAGCGCAGCAACAAATTCTTTTTGTCGGTAGTTCTTCTTTTACCTATTGGAAAGATGTACAATCCTATTTTCCAAATTTCCCAATTATCAATCGTGGATTTGGAGGCTCGTCATTACCCGATGTAATTAGATACGAAAAGGAGGTTGTTTTTAAATATCGTCCAAAGCAAGTTGTAATTTACTGCGGCGAAAACGACCTTGCAGGCGATAGCACAGTGACGGGTCAAATTGTTTTTGAGCGATTCCAAACCTTATTTAATGATATTAGAAAATCCTTGCCTGATGTCCCTGTTGTTTATGTTTCCATGAAGCCCAGTCCAAGCAGGACGCACTTAATGGGTAAAATGCAAGATGGAAATAAAAGGATTCAATCTTTTTTAGGCAAGCAAAAAAATGCGATATTTGCCGATGTTTATCACCTTATGCTGAATACCGATGGTCAACCAGAAGTAAGTTTGTTTCGGGAAGACATGCTGCACATGAACGCAAAAGGATATAAAATTTGGCAAGGCTTATTGTCTGGTTACTTAATACGCTAAAACATCAATTAATTATGAATAAATACCTATCATCATATACACTTAATTCGGATACAATGCTCACCATTATCCGGGTGGTAACCGGTTTGTTTATGGCTATTCACGGCTGGGAGGTTTTTGATGCCACTAAAATGGGCGAATATGCGCAGTGGGATACTTTTAAGCCCGGCACTGGGCTGTTTATGGCCTATTTGGGCAAAGGTTCAGAGTTTTTGGGCGGCGTTTTATTGGCTTTGGGGCTATTAACGAGAGTATCAGCCATCATTATAATATGTACCATGACCTATATTTCTTTTTTTATAGGCCATGGTAAGGTTTGGTATGAAGACCAACACCCATTTATGTTTGTGTTAATCGCATTAATTTATGTGGTTGTAGGCGGTGGGAAATGGAGTTTAGATCGAAAATTCTTCGATTGAAAAATTTATCGCACCAAGGCTACATCACCACGATAAATAGCCACAAATCCATCTTTAAAAACGACCTCTGCAATATAGCCATATACTCCGGCAGGTGCCAATCTCGACCTGATGCGGCCATCCCAATAGATGCCTTGATCGCCTTTTGAAATATCTGATCGGTCGTGTACTTTTTGTCCCCATCGGTCAAAAACCTGAAAAGTTTTGAAGCGTACTACATCATCTCCGCCAAAAGGGCCAAAACGGTTGTTCGCGGATTCTTCAGGCGTTGGCGAAAATACATTTGGAATATAAACATTTCTTTTTGCATCCACCAAAATGGTTCTCTGATCAGAGGCCCTGCATTCATTGGAATCGGCTATTTCCAATGTGTAAACAAATGACCTAAGTGGCATTACAAAACAACCTTTGCAATTGGTAGTATCGCCCATATCAGGTATTTTTAAGTTCCATCGCGCTATACGTTCGGGGTAATTGACATGAAAAGAATCCCAAAGCACCAACATATTTCCCAAACCAATAACCGTGTCTTGATCCAATTGCACCAGAAGTTCATTGGGCTGGTCCAATACCAATACCGAATCCCACTCGCAGCCTACTGCGTCTTGTATGCGCAATTCGTATGCGCCAGCGCGAAGGTCATTTGCAATATTATAACTTGTAAATGGTTGATTTTCAAAAGAAAATAAAAATGGAGGCGTTCCAGCATAAACACTATCAATGGCAATACTACCATTTTTCTCATTAAAACACTTGATATGATTCAGTGTAATATCGGCTTTAGCGGGCAAAATCGGTGGCACCACCCTAATATCAACAGTGGAAGTACAGCCCGTTAAACGATCCGTAACCAAAAGATTATATTGCCCTATACTATCCACTATTAACTTATACCCTTGTGTGCTGCTTACAATACTGCCAACGCTATCTGTCAAAGACCAAGCAAAGTCAACATTAGCCAGTGGGGTCACTTTTACATTGAGCGGAATAGCCCCATCTCCGCAAGGCAAAGAAACGATTGTGTCTGCTTCGATCACCGGTCGTGCGGAATCATCCAAAACCGTGACAGGGAGAGAAGCGGAACAGGGCGGATTCACAGCGCAAGTGTTGGCGGCTTGTACACAAATGGAGCCGCTTTGAGCGCCTATCGTCACATCTACCGCAAGCCCTGCGGCACCGATGATGGTTGCTGGTGACGGAAGGCTATCAAACAGCGTTCCAGGTGGCCCTGTCCAAATATATGCACTTGCTCCCGAAACAGGCTGCACTAAGAATTCGGCAGTTGTGTTAGGGCACATGGCTGGTGGGCCAGTTAATAAGGAGACCACCGACAATGGTGGCTCAAAAACGGCTTGTGGTGGATCTACAGATACGGTAAACTGGCATTGATCTCCAGCGTAACCATCTATTAATAAATAATAATTTGCACCTACTAACATAGGTACTGTAATGGAAACAGGCGAGTTACCGCCATTCATTTCACCTTTATCGCAGGCTAAAGGCGGCAGTTGACAATCTGTGTATAATGCAACCTGAACACCATCTCCATTAACGCAATTGGAGGGGGTAATCTTAAAGGTTGCCTGTGCTGCACCGGCGATAAATCCGAGCCATTGTACATTTTCAACTGTTCCACAAAATTCTGGGGCAATGCCTGAAGGATATCCTTCAGTTGAACCCGAAAAACCATTAAAATTACAAGAAATACAAGTAATATCACAAGCAATTGCGGATGCTGTACCGTTGCAAGAGGCTGGTAATTGGGCGGCTAATTGGCCAAAGGAAAGGACTAAAAAAAGGGATAAAATATATAAACGCATTGTTTTTGATTATTTTTTGATATTTTTGACTGATTCGTTATTTCAAATACCGCGCCCAATCCCCATTCAAACGTATTGAAAAGGATTTACTTTGGCCAATTGAAAACGAATCAGTCGAAAAAATGAAACAAACAGGTGGAAAACCTGGCTATACCATGCAAAACCTCTAAAACTTAACGATTTTTGCTGTCTCGCCTCGCCCAGTCATACCATGTTCTAAACGTACAAAATAAGTAGCAGGTGGCAAATCATTTATTTGAACATAGAACAAGTTATTGCCTGGCCGGATCTCTACATTTTTACCAAAAACCAACCGACCGCCCAAACTATGCACCGTAAGCCTTGCGGGATAACTAAGGTCTGTGCGGAATGCTACTTCAATATGTGTTGAAGCGGGATTGGGAGATACCACTAAGGAGCGCGATAGTGGCGTAGCCTCCCAAGAGGGCACTGCGCCGAGATAACAATCTGGATTGACAACAAATGTGCTATCAATAATCGGCAACTTGGCATAACTATCAAACATGGCTTCATTCATCACCGTTTCATTGCCGCCCAACCAATCCTGCACCAATGTGCCAAAAACCTGGCGATAATCAAATTGCTGTCCCTGTACTTGGTTGTCATCGGTCAAGTTACCGAGATCTACATTGGTACCTTTTACGCCCGCGCTGGCTGGTTTTCC
>JAAFHO010000540.1 GCA_013297575.1 Chitinophagales bacterium | reverse complement strand
ATTGACCAATAATAGTTCGCGGCTATCGAGGAAATCGTCTTGTGGTGCTATTTGAAATCCCTGTAGCAGCCGCGAAGTCATGTTTTTGTCCACCGCAATCTTAGGGCTTACGTCCAGTGTTTCGCCCAAGTCCTTTACCATGGTGGGGCGGTGGTGGTGGTACAATAACGAAGACATACCATCGAAGCCGATCGTTCCGAATAGTTGCTCGTAGTACAAGCCGCCTTGTGGTTTTTCAAATATGGTGTGGCGTTTTTGGGGTATCTCGCCGAGTTTGTGGTATATGGGCATGGTACAATAAGTAATTTAACGGTAAAGGTACAAATAATCCTAAATTACGCTTTTCTTTGCAGCGATAAAACAATGAAACATGGCCAATTCCATCGAAATAACGACCACTCAAAATGTAACCATCGAATACGAATCCGCCAAACTGCGGAATCGGATGATTGCTTTCATTATCGATATCGCTGTCGTAGCATTTGGATATTATATCCTATTCTTTTTAATTCTTGCTGTATTTGGTGACCATGGACTGAATCAATGGTGGAGCATATTTTTTATGATTTTAGGGTTTGTGAGTTATTTCTTGTACCATATTATCAGCGAAGTCGTTTTTCAGGGCCAATCGTTGGGCAAGCGCGCCACCAATAGTAAAGTGGTACGGCTCGATGGAAAAGAGCCACAATGGAGCGATGTAGTGCTACGCGCCATGCTTCAAATCGTAGATATTTTCTTTTCCGCGGGTATTATTGGTATTATTTTGATCAAAACCACACCCAAAGGGCAACGCCTCGGAGATATGGCCGCCAATACAGCCGTGATCAAATTACAAGGTACTTATGGGCGGTTTACATTGGGCGAAATTTTGAATATTGCCTCCATTAGTAATTACCAACCGATATACCCACAAGTACGTACTTTGAACGAAAATGATATGATTTTAATCAAAAACACCCTCGCTCGGTACCAAAAATACCCCAATGAAGCACATGCTTCGGCCATAGATGCCTTGAGTGATCGACTCATGGCTTTACTCGAAATACCACAGATCAGTACCCAAAGAACCGATTTCCTGAAAACCCTCCTCCGCGACTATATTGTGCTTACTCGTTAACATTTTGAAAACCCTGTGTAGAAAATACACGGAATCAACAACGGTATTGCTACTTTTGTGCCGCTATGCAGCAAACACTCGAAGAATTTAACGGCGTAATTCAACAATGCCGCTCGCTTTTTGTCGCTAAAACCAAGGATTATGGTACCGCTTGGCGTATCCTGCGTACCCGCAGCATCACCGATCAGCTCTATATTAAAGCCTTGCGTATCCGAAGTATCGAGGAAAAAGGCGCGCAAAAAGTAGGCGATTCTATTGCCTCCGAATTTATTGGACTGGTCAATTACAGTATTTTAGCACTGATCCAAATGGAACTGCCGCCAGATGCACCCATGGAACTCTCGGTAACAGACGCGACCCAACGCTACGATACCCATGTAGCCGAAAATATCCGCCTTTTACAAGCCAAAAACCACGACTACGGCGAAGCATGGCGACTCATGCGGGTAAGCAGTATGACCGATCTTATCCTTCAAAAACTGCTCCGTATCAAACAAATTGAAGATAATGACGGCACAACTACCGTATCTGAAGGATTGGAAGCCAATTACAGGGATATTATAAACTATGCCGTTTTTGCCCTAATTAAATACACTGTAAAATAAATTTATTCATATTTTGACTGAATCTTTTTCCGCCATACTTCCCCAATTTTTTCGTCCATAGCGCTGCTATGAACTCAAAAATTGGCTCGTCTGACGAAAAAACCTACCATCCAAAACATAAATAAATTTAATGTACAGTGTATAAAAGAAGGACACCATTCGTAAATCAAGCATTATATACCATAAATCATACATTAAAATATGACTTCATTGCCATCGTTGCTGACCATTTTTGCTATTATTGGCGGCATTTTAACCTTTCTAACACGTAGCACCTCCAAGAACCTCTTGATGAGTTTCTTACAGTATTTTTGTGGGGTATGGTTTATTTTTTCCGGCTTGGTAAAAGCCGTGGATCCGATTGGAACTGCTTATAAAATGGAGGACTATTTTGTCCAATTTGAAAGCACATTTGCTGGCCTGCAAAACTTTTTCAGTGGTCTGGCACCAATGTTCCCCGCGCTCTCCAAACAAAGTACGGGTTTCTCCATATTTATGGTTGCCCTCGAAATTATATTGGGTGTGATGCTGATGGTGGGCTACCGCCGCAAGTTTACAGCCTGGTTGTTTTTCCTGATTGTTGTGTTCTTTACCTTGTTAACGGGCTTTACATATATGACAGGTTATGTACCATCGGAGGCCAATTTCTTCGATTTTGCCAAATGGGGGCCGTATGTAAAAACGCAAATGCGCGTCACCGATTGCGGTTGTTTCGGCGATTTTATCAAACTCGATCCGCGTATTTCTTTTTTCAAAGACCTCGGCTTGATGATTCCTGCCCTGTTCTTCTTGTTCCGCTCTAAGTGGATGCACCAAATATTTACAGGCAAACAAGGACTCATTGTATTGTTAGTAACCGTGGCAACGGCCTATTTCTGCTACTACAATACTTACCAAAACTTGCCTATTGTGGACTTCCGTCCCTTCAAAATCGGGAATAATATCCGCGAAATGAAGGAAATGGAAGCACAAGCGCGCAGCAATGTACAAGTGATCGGGTGGGTACTCGAAAACACCAATACTGGCGAAGTAAAAACATTTATGGAGCCCGATCCTAAAAAGATCACTTATTATAAAGAGTATCCAAAGGCCGACGGCTGGAAAGTAAAAGACCAGATCAAAACCGAGCCTTATATCGAGAAAGACGGCCAAAAAGTATTTATCAAAGAGACGAAAGTCAGCGATTTTGCCGTTGAAGATGCCCAAAATGGCGAAGTAGGCGAAGACCTCCTCAGCGAAAAAGGATACAGCCTGATGATTGTAGCGTACCACCTAGAAGGTAAAGTGGAAAAAGAAACTTATACCGTTCGTGATACTGTTTGGGCTGCTGATACTTTGCGCGTCAGCAAAGACTCGATCACAATCACCAAGCGTTTTGCCTCTGAAAATAACCGTCAGGAAACCCGCGAGATATTTATACCGGAAACGCATTATGGCGATTTGTTCAAAAATCAAGTCAACCCCGCTGCCGAAGCCGCTCAAAAAGCAGGTTGGAAAGTATATGCGATCACCGCTATTCCAGACGGCGATAATGGTCAGGGCTTACGCACCAAAACAGGCGCAACATACCCATTCTACCGCGCCGATGAAAAACTGCTCAAAACAATTATTCGCGCCAATCCGGGCTTTGTCGTCCTTAAAGATGGTGTAGTATTGGATATGTACCACCATAAGCACCTGCCAACAGGCGAGGCTTTGTTGGCGAAGCACAAATAGACCCAAAAACGTATGTTCGAATCACTGCGCAAAAAAAGCGCTATCAATACCCTAAAATCGCTGCTCAAAACCCAAAAAAGGGAGCGAAAAACTTGGTCATTGGACAATGCCGCTTCTATAGCGGTATTGTTCGATGCCACTTCGGAAAAAACGCGCAAAGAAGCACTCGAATGGGCCGCTGAACTGGGTAAAAACAGCAAAAAAGTGAGTTTACTCGGTTTTTTTAACGATAAAAAACCACCAGTAAGCACGCCCGATTTTGACTTCTTTTTCCTAAAAGAAACCACTTGGAATTACGCCCCAAAAAGCGAAAAAGCCCTACGCTTTATGAAGGCTAAAACAGACGTGCTTTTGGTATTGAACCCCAGCCACCTCATCGCATTGGATTGGGTGGCCGTTCAACACCCTGCCGCCATGAAAATTGGGATGCCTACCGAAAACCCGCATGATTTTGACCTTCAAATAGAAATCCCTGCGGACAAAAGCATTCCCTATTTTGCGCAGCAATTGAAATTCTATTTACAAAAAATTAAATAATAACAACCATGACTGACCTAAAACAACGCTTCAGGGGTACTGGTGTTGCCTTGGTAACGCCATTTGAAAAAAGCGGTAATATAGATTGGGCCGATCTCGAAAAACTGATCGAGCACGTGATTGCTGGAGGCGTAGAGTTTTTGGTGAGTCTGGGGACTACGGGCGAATCGGTCACATTGAGCGACGAAGAACACCGCGCAGTATTGGATTTTACCATCAAAATTAACCGCGGTCGGCTTCCGCTCGTGGCTGGTATT
>JAAFHO010000054.1 GCA_013297575.1 Chitinophagales bacterium | reverse complement strand
TAATAGCCTGTATTATAAGGACGTAGAAGAGGTATATCTTGCGTCTTTCGATCCACAAAAAGTAGATATTGGTCGTTTTTGGGCAAATAATGCTGGAGCGTCGGGTACACCAGCAGGTTCTTGGTTAGCGATTGCTTCGCAATTAGTAGATCAGTATGATCTTGATCTTTCTACCACGTTGCGGATGTACACACGACTTGCTATTGGCACCCGCGATGCATTTTTGGCTTGCTGGTACATGAAATACAAATACAATCTCCAACGCCCAGCAACCTTTATTCGCGAAGTAATGGGTCATCCTGATTGGAGTTCACCAGTGCCAACACCTCCATATCCGGATTACACTTCTGGTACTTCTACCAATGCAGGTATTTCTTCAGAAATTTTAACCGAGATGTTTGGTGCACGTTCTTTTTCGGATGCACAACATGTTGATAAAGGTCTTGGCATACGTACATTTACTTCATTTAAAGAGGCTGGAATCCAAGCATATCATTCCCGTATTTACGGCGGTGTGCACATGCGTAGGGCTTGTGAATTGGGCTTCCGACATGGCGAATGTATCGGAAAGAGTGTGTATGAGTCTTTAAAATTAACCAAATAAGTATTGGGACATTAAAAGTATCAAAATAGCATCTATCCAGTCAAGGATAGGTGCTATTTTTTTAAACAGCAAACCACCTATATACAGGTGAATAAAACACCAGCAAAATATGTAGCCAAAATACCGCTGCAAAAACAATCAATTTAGGATACCAAACGGGTTCTAACTGTTTATACTCCAATAAAAACAGGAACAATATTCCTCCTATTATTAAAGGTGCAAGGTTGGGTGTATCAGGGCTAAAAAACTTGGATAGAATCGTTAAATAAAACAACAAAAGCACTAAGAAAAATATACAAATTGTGCGATTTGCCTTGGACATTCTAAAAAAAGAAAAAAACAGGAAAACGAGTACCCCTATCGAAAGCGCAACGGATAGAGCATAGTATAAAACGACAATTTTCACGACACCTAATTCAAGGCTACTCATTGGTAAGTCGCCAGACGTAGTTGTTGCACCATATTGAAACCTAAAATACCCGTAAGACGATAAGGCTATACCCATTAAAATGGTAAAAAACCAAGGAAAAAAGCCTGTAAAAATTTTAACAAATGGAGTGTTGCCCATTGGGATAGTTTTTGATGCTACAATATATAATTGGATGGTATTAATCACTACAAATAAAAACAAAACCCATGGAGCGACTTGAATCAACTCCATGGGTTTTCTTTATAGAACGAGCGCACAATTACATTATAATAAAGCAATAACACCCGCTTGCACACCTACTGCATTTGTCTTGCCTTTTACAGGACCAATACCTTTTCCTGCAACAAAGCGGCGGTATTGAGGCTCTACATAAGCCGACATACGGTTGCTCAAATGACGCTCAAAACGCACACCTGCTTCGGCAGACACGTACACATTATTACTAGATTTGCCTCCTTCAAATAGTCCATTGGAGGATGGAAGACTAGGTTTATCTGTTGGTAATGCCGAAGGCCCTGTTGGGTATTCAAGTTCTTTATAGGTATAATTTTTTTCTACTGCTAAATTGGCACTTGTGCCTACAACTGCGTGCATGCTATTTTTTCCAAATTTAGCAATTTGGCGTGTAATTTTTACAGGTACGCTGACCATAGTGGCTTGGATTTGATCATAAGATGTACCTATTACACGTCCCAAATCTTTATGAAAACCTATAATTTTGGTTTCGGAATTATAGACTTGTGGCGAATAAGCCAATCCTGTTTCTACCGCCCATTTGCCTTTACGGTTACCAACTTGTACACCTGCAGTGGCAGTATTGAAATTTGTTTGATAATCATTACCTCCTTTATATTGCTGGCGCGCTGCCCCAACATAAGCCATTATGTATTTCATACTTCGCTTATTTTTAGGAGCAGTACTTCTTTCTTTCTGAAAATAAATACCTGCCATAGGTGCAACTTGATGCTGACGATCAATTTGATCCAAGTTAAGTGCCGCCAAAAGGGTCAACGGGCGTAAACCTTGAGGGATACGTTCGCCATCAGTCCCAATAATAGATGAATTGATCGTTTTTGGAGTGCTTTGATGCTCCAAATCAGGTATTGTAGCTGCAAATAAGGATGCGTTATTGGTGGTAGTAGGCGCACTCACCAAGTGAGTTGAAACCACTGTTTGCGCTATTGGATTGGTTGGAAGGACACCTATAATTGCTTTTGAGATCGTGCCTTTGCTATTGGGTGATTTTCGAGTGGAATTTCTTGCCATTGGTTCTTCTACTGGCGTTTCCTCTTGTGGAGGCATGTGGAACCAACGGCTACTATTTTCAAAAATAGTTTGGAAATTGACGGCAATCAAAAGAATAATGGCCGCTTCTGCCACTTTATGGCGACGGATCAAATTGACCATACCGCTCCGATCAAGGCGTTGCGCCATTTTATCCCAACTGGCTGGCTGGTAAGGCATTTCGATACCATCCAAAGCCGAGCGCATCCGCTGGTCAAACGCCTGAAAATCGGGCGATGAATTTGATACGGGTGTTGTATCGGGTGGAGTTACCTGCTGATCCAACTTTGTACTCAAGACATCCCAAGTACTGGGTTCATAAGGCATATCGATACCTTTTAATATTTCTGAAATTTTATTGTCGAAATTATTTTCGCTCATTTTATACGTCAATTCAATGAGTTATGCAGTTGTTTAAAGTGCAATATTAGACTTTAAACTATTCAAAATTCATTTTCTTTGTAATGAAATATTCCTGTAATTTGTTACGCGCTTTAACCAAATTACTTCTGGAGGTACTTTCTGTAATTTGTAATGCATCCCCAATTTCTTTGTGGGAAAAGCCTTCTACAACATACAGGTTAAATACCGCACGATATGCTGGTGATAAGGTTTGAACCGCCATCAATATCTCCTGTTCGGTGAGGTTGCTCAGTACATCTGGGCTATCTTCATCCGATAACGTATAAGCGGTATCAATATCCTCCGTGCGGCGGCGTGCCTGTCTTCTGTAATAATCAATACAAGTATTGACCATTATAGTCCTCATCCACGCGTTGAGTGCCGTGCCAGGGCGATACTTAGCAATGTTTTGAAAGATTTTAATAAATCCTTCATGGAGCAAATCTAGTGCTTCGTCGCGAGAGCTGGCATAGCGCATACATACGCCAATCATCTTGCCGTAGTGATCTTCGTACAAGCGCTGTTGTGCCCATCGTTCTTCGCGTGCGAGTGCGGCAATAAAATCTTGCTCAACCCGTTCCAAATTTAATACGAAATCCATTTGTTGATTTTCGTTGGAAAATAGTGATAAAATAGGAATGTAAAGTCTTCCTTAAGTTTTTCTGTATCGGAAAACGTTGAAAGCATGCCTGACGCTGCCTGCCTTCGGTTAAATGACGTATTTTTTTTTGAAAAGGTTGTGTACGCTTGTAACTTAATCTGTTTGAGGTGTTAAGATTGGGACGGCGGTGGTGATTGTTTGCTACCTTTGTGGCACGTTTTTCTAGGGTTGCACCCTAGGCTGGATGTGTCGCCCCGTTGGGGCTGGGATTTTGAGGTATTTTTTTGCTTTATAATAGGAACTCCGCTTTTATGCGCTATATTTTTTATGTTTTAATTGTTTTTTTTCCACTTTTGGGATTTGCACAAACACCAAAATCATCTAAAGAACCTCATACGCTTTCTTTGGAATGGGCGGATACCTTGCATAAAAAACGTTTACGGTCGTCTGCTGTTTTTGTGGGCGTGGTGTATCCTACTGCCATGATTAGCCTATGGAATAATTGGTATAAAGACTATCCTATTGGTAGGTTCCATACATTTAATGATAATAGAGAATGGAATCAAATGGACAAAATAGGGCATACTTTTTCTGCTTACCATGAAAACCGATTGGGCTACCACTTAGGCAGGTGGTCGGGTATGTCGAATAATAAAGCCACTTGGACGGGAGTTGGACTGGCACAATTGGTGCAAACCTCTTTTGAAATATTTGATGGCTTTTCTACCGAGTGGGGATTTTCTTTTGGTGATATAGGCGCAAACATTTTGGGTTCTACCTTGTTTACTGCTCAACAAATTGCTTGGAAAGAACAGCGTATTACACTAAAAATGAGTACAACCCCGAATAAATATCCTAATACTACAATCCTACCTTATCAGGGTACTGGCCCGGCAATAACCCTTCAGCAACGTGCCGACGAACTCTATGGAACCGGGCTTTCTAGTGCTTTACTGAAAAATTACAATGCACAAACTATTTGGGCTTCGGTGAATCCCCATGCTTTTGCAACACAAGCAACTTGGATACCTAAATGGATCAATATTGCCGTAGGTATGGGAAGCGATAATATGTTTGCGGGATTTGGATACGATTGGCAAGTGGATAAATCTTGTACCGGCCCCGATTGTTTGGCTTATCGTGTTGACCAACAACTGTACCCCCGTTCGCGCCAATGGTATTTATCGTTTGATATTGATATGACACGGATCAAAGTTAAAAATAGGGCCTTACGCACGGTGTTGCATGCATTTAGTGTATTTAAGATACCCTCACCCACTTTGGAATGGCACCAACACCGTGGCTTGCAGTTTCACCCTATTTATTTTTAGTTTGACAATATAATCCCATTAAATACGTATATTTGCTCCCTTTTTTTCGCCAACATAGCGTTGACAATTAAATTAAACAATAAAAATGCACGAACTTCCCATAGTTGAAGCGCCCGATACACCCACCTCCAGTGGGAGACCCAAACGTCCCGAATGGTTAAAAGTACGCCTTCCAATGGGCGAAAATTACCGTATGGTGCGCAGTGTAGTGGATGATTTCAAACTCCACACCATTTGCCAAAGCGGCAATTGCCCTAATATGGGCGAATGCTGGGGCGCAGGTACGGCTACTTTTATGATATTGGGTAATGTATGTACCCGATCTTGCTCATTTTGCGCCGTTAAAACTGGCCGACCAAACGAATACGATGAAGACGAGCCGCGCCGCGTAGCAGAGGCCATTTGGCTGATGAAAGTGAAACACGCTGTACTTACCTCCGTCAACCGCGACGAACTCAAAGACCGTGGTGCAGAAATATGGTATCAAACCGTTCGCGCAGTAAAAGAACGCTGCCCCGAAACGACCATCGAAACGCTAATTCCCGATGTAAAAAGCAATTGGGATGCTTTGATTCGTATGATCGAGGGTGGTCAAGAGGTGGTGAGTCATAATATGGAAACCGTTCCGCGTTTGTACCGCAAAGTACGGCCACAGGCAAAATGGGAGCGCAGTTTGGAGCAAATCCAACGCATTAAGGACTATGGCAAGCGTACAAAAACCGGAATTATGGTGGGACTAGGCGAAACCAAAGAAGAGATGTTCCAATCTATGGACGAGCTTGTTGCCCATGGTTGCGACATTCTGACCATCGGCCAATACCTACAGCCAACAAAAATGCATTTGGAAGTAGCCGAATTTGTGCATCCAGACGTTTTTGCAGAATACAAAGAAGTGGGATTGTCCAAAGGACTGTTGTATGTGGAAAGTGGGCCGCTTGTTCGGTCGAGTTACCACGCAGAAAGACATGTTTTTTAAAATTTAAAACAAAGAAAAATGACAAATCATAAAGAAGAAGAAAGCCCCGTTATTCCTGTTCCTAAATCGAACAACGGCGTAACCCTCAAAAAGTGGAGCAAAATGCGCGGTGAAAACTCGTGGACCATGTTCAAGGTGATGGCCGAGTTTGTGGATGGTTTTGAGGTATTGAATAATATTGGCCCTTGTGTATCTATTTTTGGCTCTGCGCGTACCAAACCGGGTACTCCGTATTACGAAATGGCCGTAAAAGTAGCCTCTGCATTTGTGGAAGAAGGCTATGGCGTTATCACAGGCGGCGGCCCCGGTATTATGGAGGCTGGCAATAAGGGCGCATGGATCAAAGGTGGTGAATCTGTTGGCTTGAATATTGACTTGCCCTTTGAGCAGCACCATAATCCATTCATCGCGCCGGCACACAACCTAAAGCACCGGTATTTCTTTGTGCGCAAAGTGATGTTTGTCAAATACGCGCAGGCATTTGTGGTAATGCCCGGTGGCTTTGGCACACTAGATGAATTATTTGAAGTGCTTACGTTGGTACAAACTAAAAAAATTACCCGTGTACCCATTGTATTAATTGGTAAAGAATTTTGGCAAGGACTAAGCGATTGGATTCAATCCACTATGCTCGAACGCCACCATACTGTAAATCCAGAGGATTTGAAATTATTCCATATCACTGACGATGCAGATGAAGCAATTCGCATCGTCAATGATTTCTATTCCGGGGAGAAACAAGAGAAACTAGCACCGAACTTCGACCTATAAACGATGCTAACGACCCTCGATAAATACCTGATAGGCAAGTACTTATCCACATTTTCTTTTTCCGTACTTATCTGCTCGATGATCTCTATGGCCATCGACTTTAGTGATAAGGTGCGCAATTTTATTGAAAGTGGCTGCACCTTGAAAAATATTATGGTGGATTATTATCCCGGTTTTGTGCTGCACATGATGGGATTGCTCATGCCTATGTACGTTTTGATTACGGTGGTTTTTTTTACTTCGAGGTTGGCATTTAATTCAGAAATATTATCCATACTGAATGCTGGTGTGAGTTTTTGGCGACTGATGCGGCCTTATCTCATTGCTGCTGGTCTGATTTGTCTTTTACACCTCTTGTTAGGGCATTTTTTAATCCCTAAATTGAACCAAAAACGCTTGTGGTTTGAGCGCACATTTGTCTGGACCGATAAGCAGCAGGTAAAAACGAGCAATATCCATTTTATGATGGCGCCTACCACCAAGGCATTTATCAAAGGGTACGATAATAAAGCACAGCGAATCAGCCTATTACGCATAGAGGAACTACAAGGCAGCAAGGTAAAATCAATACTAGAAGCCGACAATGTGGTATGGAAGGAAGATGCTCAAAAATGGAATTTGCAATCGTATTCGGTACGTACTTTTGATGGGCTAAAGGAATATTATAAGCGATACAATACGCCGATTGACACATCAATCAACCTTGCCCCACAAGATTTTATTTTCTACCATAACCAAAATGAGGAGATGACTTCCGCCGAACTCAATACCGCCATTGATCGCGATCGTTCCCGTGGTTTTTCCAATACACGCCTCTATTCTATTGAACTTTACCGCCGTTTTGCGGATGCATTTACCAATATTATCCTCACTATAATCGGCCTCGCTGTGGCAGGCCGCAAAGTGCGAGGTGGCATGGGGCTGCACCTTGCCATTGCGATTGGTATCGGTTTTACTTTTATTTTATTGCAAAAATTTGCTATTTCTTTTGCCTCTAGTGGCAATGTGCCTGTTCTATTGGGGATGTGGTTGCCCAATATTATTTTTTCTTTGGTAGCTGGCTGGTTAGTTTTTAGAGCGCAGAAATAAAATATTCTACTACCTTTACCTCTGTTCTTTTACCAACTTATACTTATGTCCAAAGTTCAATACTTTAAACACGCCTCGTTCGTGTTACTTTCCGCCCTTTTGGTGATTTCTTGCATGAAATATGCACAAAAAAAAGACCCAAACACCATTCGACAAAACGCCGCAAATGCGATCAAAAAGACGAAAGAAATAAAGGCTCAGTCCACATTAAAAGTAGATGAAGGGCTTCAATTGAGCCTTTGGGCAACCGATTCGCTTGCTCCCGATCCTGTAGCCATGTCCATCGACGACCAAGGACGTGTCTATCTTACCCGTACCAACCGCCAGAAAAACTCCGAATTTGATATCCGTGGCCACCGCGATTGGATGACACCTTCCACCGCTCTAAAAACAGTGGAAGATCGCCGCGCTTTCCTTCACCAAACCTTTGCACCAGAGCGTAGTAAGGAAAACGAATGGCTCAAGGATTTGAACTACGATGGTATACATGATTGGCACGATTTAGCGGTAGAAAAAGAAGAAGTATGGCGATTGGAAGACACCAATAAAGATGGTATTGCCGATGTATCCAAACGTATTGTCAATGATTTCAACGATGAAATTACCGATATTGCCGCGGGGATACTAGTGCGCGAAAACGATGCTTTTTTGGCCGTTGCACCGGATATTTGGCACTTGGAAAACAAAAATAAAAACGGTGTTTATACTAAAAAAACGTCTATCAGTACGGGATATGGCGTGCATATCGGATTTAGTGGACATAATTTGTCTGGTATTGTAGAAGGCCCGGATGGCCGTATTTATTGGAATATTGGCGATATTGGTGCTACTGTAACCGATAAAAATGGAAAAAAATGGGAAAACCCCAATTCTGGCTTTATTGCACGAAGTAATCCCGATGGCTCTGATTTTGAGATTTTTGCCACTGGTCTGCGCAATACCCATGAATTTGCTTTCGACGAATATGGCAACCTTATTTCCTGCGATAACGATAGCGATCAACCTGGAGAAAGCGAAAGATTGGTGCATATTGTGGAAGGCTCCGATGCGGGATGGCGTTCTAATTGGCAATACGGTAAATACACCGACCCAAAAAACAATGGATACAAGGTGTGGATGGATGAAAAACTCCACGTGCCGCATTGGGAAGGACAGGCAGCGTATATCGTTCCGCCCATCCAAAACTTTCATAATGGCCCTACAGGTATGGTTTATAACCCAGGAACTGCATTAGGTTCGGCTTGGAAAAACAAGTTCTTTGTTGTAGAATTTGTAGGCAATCCTTCTAATTCGCCTATTTGGGCATTTGGCCTAAAACCCAAGGGCGCATCGTTTGAATTGGATGGTGAAAAAAATATTTTGAGTGGTGTACTGCCAACCGGCATTTATTTTGGCCCCGATGGCGCATTGTATGTGGCCGACTGGGTAACTGGTTGGGGTACAAAGGATTATGGCCGTGTATGGAAATTGGATGTAACAGCCGAAAAGAACGATTTGGCCGCAGCAAGAAAGGAAACTCAACGACTCATGTTGCTGGATTATAGCAAACAAACACCTGACCAACTTTATGCACATCTATCCAATGCCGACCTGCGTATCCGCAAAAAAGCGCAATTTGAATTGGTAAAAAGAGGCAGTGTTGGACTTACCATGTTGAACAATGCTGTGCAACAAAATGCCAATCAATTGGCGCGCATCCACGGTATTTGGGGTATTGGGCAAATGATCCGTAATAAAACTGCAGACGTTACGACGCTTACCCCTTTCTTAAAAGACCACGACTCCGAAATTATCGCGCAAGCGGCCAAAGCATTGGGCGATATTAGCGATGCATCTGTCGCTACCAATATTTTGCCATTGCTCCAAAATGCGAACCCTCGCGTGCGTTTTTATGCTACAGAGGCACTAGGTCGTATGAAATATGAAGGTGCTATCCAGCCATTGATTAAATTACTGGAAACCAACAATGATAAAGACCTGTATATTCGCCATGCTTGCGTATTGGCTTTGACTCGAATTGGCAAAGAATCTGCAATGCTGGACTTATATGGACACTCCAGCAAAGCCGTGCGTACTGCAGCGGTTTTGGTATTGCGTCGTATGGGCAGCCCGAATATCGCACAGTTTTTGACAGATAAAGAAGAATATATTGTAACAGAAGCGGCCCGAGGCATCAATGATGACTTGTCGATACCTACAGCACTGCCGGCATTGGCTGCGGTGTTGCAAAAAACGGGGTTTACTTCCGAGCCGCTGTTGCGCCGCGCTATTAACGCCGCTTTGCGTGTGGGCGGTGAAAAGGAATTGGATATGCTCCTTGCTTTTGCACAACGTACCGATATTACAGATACACTAAAAATGGAGGCTTTGGCTACCTTAGGCACATGGGCAAGTCCGTCGGTTTTAGATCGTGTTGATGGTCGCTACCGTGGTGTTGTAGAGCGCAACCCTGCTTTAATTCATTCAAAAATTAAACCTTTAATCGCCACTTTAACCACCACTACCAATCCCGATGTGTTGGGCGCAGTGGCTGGCATGATGGCCAATTTGAATATTACAGAAGCCAGTGAATCTTTGGCTAAAATATATACCAATACAAAGGATTTTAAAACAAAAACGGCCCTTTTGCCTGCCTTAAACCAGTTGAAATACCCTAAAATGGAATCGCTGATTAAAAGTGGCATGGAAGACGCTGACGAAAATGTACGCTCTATTTCCGTCAGTTTGTTAGATGATTCTAATATCACCAAAGCAAGCCTGCCAAGTATGGTAGATGCTATTTTCACAAAAGGTAGTATCAAGGAACAGCAACAACTTTTGGTAGTGCTAGGTAAATTGGAACGCGATAAAACATTGGTGGTGTTACAACAATTGATCGGGCAAATGCGCGATAAAAAACTATCCCCGAGTGTTGGTCTGGAACTCAAAGAAGCCGTAGAAAAATCGGGATCAGCAGACCTCAAAGCGCAATTAGATGCTGCTTTACCCGCTTCTACTTTGTTGGACGAATATGCTGCTGTGCTCTATGGTGGCAATTTGGAAGAAGGCGAAGGTATTTTTTATTACAATGGTACAGCGCAATGTACCAAGTGCCATGCCATTAATAATAGCGGTGGTATTGTAGGGCCTTCGTTGACGCATATCGGTAGCACATTAAAGCGGGAGCAAATCATGGAAGCACTGGTGGAACCAAGCGCACGCATTTCGCCAGGTTATGGCAATGTTGCCTTAAAACTCAAAGATGGACAGGTAGTATATGGTATATTAACAAAAGAATCGGATACAGCGCTTACGATTACGACTTCTGAGGCGGAACCACTTATTATCCCATTGTCACGGATTGAAAAACGCGATAATTTACCTTCGAGTATGCCCTCGATGCACGAAACATTGAGCAAGCGGGAAATTCGGGATTTGGTCGCGTTTTTGGTAACATTGAAGTAAGGAACGATAAATTAAATACCCTAAAAGCGGTACAGTACTCAAGGTATGGGGCATTATATTTGTTATAGACAGATTTATGCATTGGATTTTGTCCAATTTATAACCTTTGGACGATCACAAACATTACATTTGCCCCGACTGCCTTAATCCTTACTAAATATCATTTTTTGACAATGACGAAAAGCCCGTACTTCTGGAGTTTACTTTTCTTATTCATTACGCCTGAATTATCCGCTCAAACAGCTAAATGGGAATTTGGTCCAATGTTTTTATCTTCTAATTATATGGGAGATTTGGTATCCACCCGTTATCCAACGCTCAAAGGCGGCGAGTGGGGCAGTGGATTCTTTTTACGCCGAGATTTAACGGAGCGTTTCTCCCTTCGGCTCAATGCTGCTTATGGGCAATTCAAAGGAGCAGATACTAATTTTCCAGACCAATTGGGCGCGCGTGGTTTTACTTTTAAAGGCAGTGCTACCGATCTTTCTTTGTTGGGTGAATGGGATTTATTTGGCAAACGCCGTTATAATAAGGGCAATTTTAAAAAGACCTTTTCGCCTTATGTATTCGGAGGGATTGGGCTTGGGTTTATTCAGCCCAACCCTGTATTTCCAGCTGCTTCGCTTACTTTATCAACTGTTCAGGCAGATATAAACGCTGATTTTAGCAAAACAACATTTGTGCTGCCTTTCGGAGGCGGATTGCGCTACGATTTATCCAAACGCACTACACTTGGTGCCGAAATGGGACTTCGGATGACTTTTTCCGACTATGTAGATGGCATTAGTAAATCGGCTAGTACCGATTATAATGATTGGTATGTATTTACTGGTATCTCCCTTTCCTACCGGTTTGGCAGGTATGTAGATACCGATGGCGACCGCGTAGTAGATCGTTATGACAAATGTCCGACTATTCAAGGCGAACTAACGCTCAATGGCTGCCCCGATACGGATGGCGATGGTATCATTGATGAAAACGACCAATGCCCCTACCAACGCGGCGCAAGTGGTATGAATGGCTGCCCCGATAAAGATGCCGATGGTATTCCAGATAAGGACGATCGTTGTCCAGATATTGTTGGGCTTCGTGCGTTGAAAGGCTGTCCCGATGGTGATGGTGACGGCATTGCCGATATAGATGATGCCTGCCCAGATAAAATGGGTTTTGACTATACAAAAGGTTGCCCCGATACCGACCGCGATTCTATCGCTGATGCCTTGGATAAATGTCCTATGGAAAAGGGTTTGGTCGTCAATCAAGGCTGCCCCGATAAAGATACAGATCGCGATGGTGTTGTCGATCGACTCGATGAATGTCCTGATAAAATTGGTCTTATTATTTTCAAAGGCTGCCCTGATAGCGATGGCGATGGATTAACAGATCGCCTTGATCTTTGCCCCGATAAAGCCGGATTAAGTATTTACGATGGCTGCCCCGATAGTGATGGCGATGGCATACCAGATAAAGAAGATATGTGTCCCACCGAAGCAGGGGTAAAAAACATGAAAGGTTGTCCTGAAGCAAAAAAAGAAGAATTAAAAGTTTTGGAGAAAGCCCTAACGGGTGTACAGTTTGACCCTTCTAAATCTACGCTCAAAAAAGTTTCTTTCCCTATTTTGGATAAAGTGGCCGAATTACTCAAAAAATACCCGAATTATGACCTTTCTATAATAGGACATACGGACAGCGATGGTGATAATGCTAAAAACAAAACGCTCTCAGAAGGGCGCGCTAAGGCTTGTTTAGATTATTTGGCCACTAAAGGTGTGGCTGCAACGCGTATGAAATCTGCTGGTTTTGGAGAGGAAAAACCATTAGTACCCAATACCTCCAAGACAAATAAAGCACAAAACAGACGTGTCGAATTTGAGTTAATAGAACCAAAATAGTCTACCCCTTTGTTCAGATGTATCCAATAAAATTACCGTTGCTCGCGCTATTATTCCCACTGTTTTTACAGGCGCAATCGTATCAATATTCATGTACCATAAAGGATGTAAAAAAGCCCGAAATGGTATATTTTGGATATTGGTACACAGGAGTGCCTTATTTTTTGGATTCTGTTAAAGTGGATAGTGTACAGCCCGTAGCACAGTTTAAGGGGAAAAAAGCCCTTGAGACTGGTTTGTACTTTTTTTATCATAACGGGCAAAAAACACTACTTGAATTTATTGTTAATAACGAGTTCGATCTACGTTTTAAGACCTCTATGCTTGCATTAGCCGATAGTTTTTCTGTAGAAAAATCGGTGGAAAACGAACCATATTTTTATTGGCGCACCTTCAAACGCAGTAGAGAGACCCGTATCGAAACAGCCCGTAGTATGCTGGAAATGCTGCGTAAGGCTACCCGCGACAGGGAAGTATTAGAAGAACAAGCTAAAGCGATTCGCACTTTGCGGGAAGAAATAGATGCCAATACGCGCAAACAGTTGATAAAGTATCCCAATTTATTTTTTCCAAAATTGGTAAATAGCGAACTACCCGCCACTGTCCCTGTCACGATCG
The DNA here is from genome assembly GCA_013297575.1 of Chitinophagales bacterium. Classification (GTDB taxonomy): domain Bacteria; phylum Bacteroidota; class Bacteroidia; order Chitinophagales; family Saprospiraceae; genus M3007. The sequence goes on along the minus strand of JAAFHO010000054.1, from coordinate 2,381 downwards.
AGACACTTTTAGCAGATGGCTCGCTTAATCCGGGGTATATGCAGTATTTTCGAGATCATTTTTGGGATAATTATGATTTTACGGATACACGGTTGCTCCGAAGCCCTGCTTTGGCCCGCAAAACCGACGATTGGATGCAGATACAAGGCGCAGTATTGGATTCCGTAAAGTCGAGTTTGTCTTTTGCCATTAAAAAAGCAAGTGTTAATCAAGAGTCAAAAAATAAATTACTCCAATTGATGTTGGAACGTTTTGACAAACCTTCTTATGGTGGGAACGAAACAATGTTGGTTTATTTGTTTGACCAATTTATGCCCACGGCCAAATCCGCAGGTATTGATACGGCTGCTTGGATGCGAATTGAGTACAAAGCAAGCAGTTTTAGGGGTACATTACCCGGAAGAATTGCGCCCGAAATCAAACTAAAAGATACTACAGGTACTGAAGTTTCGCTGTATAATTTTAAAGCAAAGTATACCCTGCTCTACTTTTTTAGCCCATTATGCGCACACTGCAAAGAGGCGACTCCCAATATTTATGCCATGACACTCCCGTATGCGGATAAAGGTATTCGTGTATTTGCGGTAACGACCGATGGGCGATTTGATTATTGGAAAAACTATGTCGCTACCAATATTCCAAAATGGACTTGCGTGGCCGATGAAAATGAGCCTTCCACAGTAGAAAAAATGTACGCCACCTATAGCCTACCCAATTTGATGATCTTGGACGAGGAGAAAAAAATATTGGTGCGCAGGTTACCTTTAAGCGATTTACCCAAGGTATTGGAGGGTTTGAGTAAAGAGTAACGTATTATTAATTTCAGATGCAACACACCGTAATCTTTGTCGCACCTTAATATTTGTCGCACCAAATAAATTTTTTGATGTAATTTTGCGACCATTTTACGGAGTATCGATGGTTGGTTTGTTTGTTCCGAATGAATTTGCAACCAATTTCAAACTGCTATGCTCCTGTACATTTAGCAAAATTACAATGTTATTACCGATATTCGCTCTTGGGCAACCCGTACTTAAGAAAGTTGCTGCCCCAATTACCCCTGATTATCCCGAATTGGCCACACTGCTGACCAATATGTGGGAGACCATGTACCATGCAGACGGAGTGGGGCTTGCTGCACCCCAAATTGGCCTAAGCATCCGTATTTTTTTAGCAGATACAGAGCAAGTTGAACGGAAAATGGTTCGTGAACATGATGAGCCATTTAAGCGTGTATTTATTAATGCGCAAATGTTAGACGAAAATGGCGATCCATTTACGTATGAAGAAGGCTGTTTAAGCATCCCTGATATTAGAGGAGATGTAGAGCGTCCTTCTACGATTCGTGTACGTTGGCAAGACGAAAATTTTGAAACACATGAAGAGACTTTCGCGGGTATCAACGCACGTGTTATTCAACATGAATACGACCATTTAGAAGGGGTTTTATTTACCGAAAGGCTAAAACCATTAAAAAAACGACTTGTACAGCGCAAATTAGAAGCAATTAAAGCCGGTAAAGTCGCCACCGAATACAAAATGAAATTCTATAATGTACGCTAATTTATACGACCAAATACAAGAGGCATTGGCCTTTATTCGGCAAAAAACAGATCATAAGCCCGCTACAGGCATTGTCCTGGGCACAGGATTAGGCCGATTGGTGGAAGATGTAGTGGTTTCCTGTACTATACCGTACAATGAAATTCCGCATTTCGCATCGAGTACAGTAGAAAGCCACAAAGGGCAACTCATTTTTGGTGATTTGGAAGGAAAACCAGTTGTCGTAATGGCTGGAAGGTTTCATTGGTACGAAGGCTGGTCGATGCAACAAGTCACTTTCCCCATACGCGTACTCACGGCTTTGGGTATTGAACAAATTATTATTACAAATGCTTCTGGTGGGATAAATCCGCATTTGCAGAACGGCGATTTGGTGATTGTGCGCGACCATATCAATTTGCTACCCGAAAATCCTTTACGTGGGCATAATGACGAACGACTAGGGCCACGTTTCCCCGATTTATCCAATACCTATGATCTAGGATTGCGGCAAAAAGCGCTAGAAATTGCTCATAAAAATGGTATTCGTGCCACTGAAGGTGTTTATTCTGCGCTTTCAGGCCCTAATCTGGAAACGCCCGCCGAATATACCATGCTGCGCCATCTTGGAAGCGATTGTACAGGTATGTCGTCGGTTCCAGAAGTACTAGTGGCACGCCACAGCAGCCTCAAAGTACTCATGATTTCTATGGTGACCAATGTATCATTCCCCCCTTCGCGCATACGCGAGACGACCGTTGCAGAGGTCATTGCTACTGCTCAAGCATCGGAGCCGGGGATGAGTACGGTGATAAAGGGCGTACTTACTGCTTAGGCGA
>JAAFHO010000539.1 GCA_013297575.1 Chitinophagales bacterium | reverse complement strand
TTTCTTGTACTTTATTGATGTGCAAATAGTTGAATGTATTTTTTGACTTATTCGTGCATAAATGAAATATTTATACATATTCAAGCAACTAGTTTGTTTGCAATACTTAATCTTTATTGCCTTTTTTTAAAATTGCAGTTTCTTATGAAAAGAATGTACACTTTAATTCAAATGCAAAACCGCATAAACCCATCGAGATCAATATTGGGTATATGGGTGGTTTTGTTATTTCTAATGAGTTCGGTCGCCATGTTCGGCCAAACTTTTACACAATGGGATTTCAACTCTGTGCCTCCAGATGCGAGCACAAGCACTGGCTCACTTATCCCTAGTTTAGGTACTGGAACATTAAGTTTGGCTGGTGGTACCACCTCAACTTTTGCCTCTGGCGATTCTAATGGAGGTAGTTCCGATCCTGCTTCTGGCGATGATACAGGACTAAATATTTCCACTTTTGCAGCGCAAAGCACAGAGGATAAAATGCGTGGTGTTCAATTTTTTGTGAGCACAGTGGGCAAACAAAATATCGTTATCACTTGGGATCAACGCCACAGTAATACTTCTCCTCGCCATGTACAGTTTCAATATACTACAAACGGTACAACTTGGACAGATTTTGGCGCACCTCTAGTTGGAACGCCCGGCGATACGTGGTTTAACGGAAGAACAATAGATTTATCGTCTATCACAGCGGTGAATAATAATGCTAATTTTGGGTATCGTTTTGTTGCCACTTTTGAACCTTCAACAACGAGTTATATTGCATCTACAGGTACTTCAACTTATAGTACTACGGGTACTTGGCGTTTTGATATGGTGTCGGTATCTGGTAGTAATGTCGTTGTTCCAACTGTTAATCTCTCTGTAAGTACTAATACGGCTTCAGAAGCGGCGGCAACAGTTGTTACTGTTACGGCAACCGCTTCAAGCGCGGTTACAGGTAATCAAAGTGTAGTATTAGCCGTTACAGGTACAGATATTACAGCGGGAGATTTTACATTGAGCAATACCACGATCACAATTCCTAATGGAGCAACCACGGGTTCAGTAACATTTACGGTAATTGATGACATTTTAGTTGAAAACACAGAAACTGCTGTTTTAGCCATCAGTACCCCTACTTCGGGTATTACATTGGGGAGTGTACTTACACAAAACGTTGTGATTACAGATAATGATGTGGCTGTACTGCCAACGGTAAATCTTTTGGTAAATACGAATACGGCATCGGAAGCATCAGCAACAGTTGTTACGGTTACTGCTACTGCATCAGCAGCAGTAACCGGTAATCAAACAGTAAATTTAGCAGTAACTGGTACAAATATTACTGCTGGCGACTACGCATTGAGTTCTGCCGTGATTACCATTCCTAATGGAGCAACTTCCGGTAGTGTTACGTTTACTGTGGTTGATGATATACTTATAGAAAGTGTAGAGACCGCTATTTTGACGATCAGCGCACCAACTGCCGGTATTCAATTAGGTACTACCCTCAGCCAAAATATTGCGATCACAGATAATGATGTGCCGCCTACGGTTAATTTATCGGTAAGTGCAAATGCGGGTTCAGAAGCCGCTGCTACTTCGATTACCGTTACGGCTACGGCATCTGCTGCGGTTGCAGGAAATCAAACAGTAACTTTGGGTATTACTGGAGCAGGTATCACAACAGGCGATTATTACCTGACGAGTGCTACGATCACAATTTTGAGTGGTCAAACAACGGGTAGCGTAACTTTTGTTATAGCGGATGATGCAGTTCCTGAACCAACTGAAACAGCCACTCTTACGCTAGGGTCGCCTTCGGCTGGAATAGCATTGGGTAATTCGATCACACAAAATATAGTTATCACTAATAATACGTGTAGTTTTTTGACTAGAGCAGGATTTATTTTAAGCGCTAATGGTGCTGAAATACCTGCGTTCGATCCTTCAAGCAGACGTTTATATACTGTAGCAGGCGCTGTTGCTGAGGTTTTCACGGTAAGTAACACAGGGACTTTGACGCTGGTAGGTAGTTTGCCTTTTGGTTTTACTGCACCGGCTGGTACGAATGTATTGCCTAATAGTGTGGGTGTTAAGAACGGTATTGTTGCGGTTTCTTATGCCATCGTAAATGCTACCACCAATGCACAACAATCAGGACGAGTAAGTTTTTACAATGCTGCTACTGGCGCTTTCCTTAACTCCGTAACCGTTGGTTTTTTGCCTGATATGTTGGCATTTACGCCAGATGGTACTAGGGTTTTAACTGCTGACGAAGGAGAGCCTAATAGTTATGGACAAGCCACTTCTTTTGATCCGGAAGGCTCTGTTAGTATTATCAATATTGCAAATGGTGTGGCTAATGCAACGGTTCAAATCGTTGGATTTACCTCTTTCAATGCTCAAGTTGCTGCATTACGTGCATCAGGCGTTCGTATTTATGGCCCTGGCGCGACTGTTGCGCAAGATTTTGAGCCAGAATATATTGCTTTCGCACCAGACGGCTTAACCGCACGTATCACATTGCAAGAAAATAATGCTATTGCTGTGTTGGATATTGCTTCGGCTACTTTTACCAATATTTTGCCATTAGGACTTAAAAATCATAATTTGGCAGGTAATGGTATGGATGCGAGTGACCGCGATCTTACTGCTTCAACAGGAAGGATTAATATCCAAAACTGGCCAGTATCGGGCATGTACCAACCAGATGCGATTGCGTCTTATACCGTTGGTGGTCAAACATATTATGTAACAGCTAACGAGGGTGATTCACGTGCATATACAGGTTTTGATGAGGAAATACGCGTTGGTGTTGCAACTTATGTATTAGATCCAACCGCTTTCCCAACGGCAGCAACTTTAAAATTGAATGCAAACCTAGGCCGTTTACAGTTGTCGAGTGCTTCGGGCGATACAGATGGCGATGGCGATATTGATGTAATTCAAGCATTAGGTGCGCGTTCTTTCTCTATTTGGAACTCAGCTGGTGCTTTGGTGTACGATAGTGGTGATAAATTTGAGCAAATTACAGCCGTTAGAGTACCATCCGTATTCAATTCTGATGGTTTGGCTGTGGGGTTTGATACTCGTAGCGACAATAAAGGCCCAGAACCAGAAGGTGTTGCAATAGGTGTTATAAATAATGTGCCCTATGCATTTATCGGTTTAGAGCGCACAGGTGATATTATGGTCTATGATATTACAAATCCTGCGGCTCCTGTTTTTGTTCAATATATTAATACGCCAGAAGACTTAGGTGTAGAAGGTATTATTTTTGTTCCTGGAAATCAAAGTCCAACAGGTAATGCCTTAATTATCACAACTGCAGAGGTCAGCAGAACTATTTCAGTGTATGAAATCGGTATCCCTGATGTGAGTATTGCAGTGACAGAAACATCTGGTATTGCTAACAACGATGGTCTTATTTGTGCAGGTGCATCTGCTACTTTGACAACTGGTTGCTCTGTTTTTGGCAATTTAAGCGGTACTCAGGAAGTTCCGGCCAACGCTTCTAATGGTAAAGGTACTGTTAGTGGTGTTTTCAATAACACGACGAATACCTTAAATTTGAATATTTCATTCAGTGGTCTTACCGCAGCAGTTACTGTTGCGCATATACATAATGCAGCAGCGGGTGCTAATGGCCCGGTTATTATTGACCTTATCCCAAGCATTATTACAGCAGGTGTTACATCTGGCAATGTAAACGGTACTGTAACCCTTACGGCTGCACAAGCGACAGAATTATTGGCTGGAAGGCTTTATGTGAATATCCATACCACTGCTTTCCCAGGTGGCGAATTGAGAGCGCAATTATCAGCAGTATGTATCCCTAATCTGACTTATTCTTGGTCAACGGGTGCAGCAACAGCGGCAACAACTGTCACTAATTCAGGTGTTTATACCGTGACTGTCACCAATGCAAATGGTTGTACATCTACCGCAACAACATCTATAACGGTTAATCCACTTCCAACTGCATTTGCAGTAACAGGTGGTGGAAATCGTTGTGCGGCTGATGGAGGTCTTCCAGTTGGCCTTGCTGGTTCAGTAGTTGGAGTGAATTACCAATTACAATTGAATGGAAATAATGTGGGCGCGTCTGTACCTGGTACCGGTAGTGCTATCGCTTTCCCAGTCCAATCCACGGTGGGTAGTTATACAGTGGTTGCCGCAAGCACAGTAACAGGTTGTACAGCAACTATGACAGGTGCCGTGTCAATTAGCGTTGTCAATTGTGCCACT
>JAAFHO010000538.1 GCA_013297575.1 Chitinophagales bacterium | reverse complement strand
ACACCACATAATGCGTCAGAATCCTGTCGGTTGCAGCCACAGCCGCCGTCGTGAGCGAGGAATTTAACGCCATCCACATGGGGAAATAATCGTTCTGAGGCGCTCAGGTTTTGTTGGAGGTGTGCTGTAAATTCAGCGGCCATTAAGGCATCTGTATCGGGATTAGCGTGGTATTGCTGTTTGAGTTGCTGAACCAATGCGGCATATTGTTGAGGCTTTGCGTAGCCCAATTCGGCTAGTAATGCCTCTTTCATCAACTCTAAATTGCGATTTTCACAAAAAACCAATGGAATTACGACCCAATAATTGGCCGTACCCACTTTGCCATCGGAGCGGTGATAACCCATAAAATGGCGGTTTTGCCAAGTACTAGTATCGGGTATTTGCCAATTGGGGCGTTTACCCGTAAGGACAGGCGGCGTATTGTCGTTGTGCAGGTTATGCGTATGCAAGAGTGCGCCTTCCCCAACGGGTTGCGTGGTACGCCCTACGAGTACCCCATACATGAGTACAGGCGTATTGACCGCCAATGCCCTAATGGCAAATTTATGTTTTGCCGCTATCGGCGCGGGCAAGTGAAAGGTATGTCCATTATGCTCGATATATGTACCTGCGGGTAAATCGGCAAGTGCAACGAGTAGATTGTCGTTGGGATGAATTTGGACAAAACGATGCTGAGTATTTGCTGTTGCTGTCATGGAGGGATAAAGGTAAAACTGTTTTGAAGAAGTAGGGGTATGGTGGGGGTAAAAAAGTATGGATTTTATTTGATGGTTGGAACTGTCAAATTTTTGGAGAATTAATAATTACATTTTACCTTTGTAGCCTAGCCAAGAATAACATACGCAAATCGTCCAAAATACCCCTTATTTATTAGAGGTATTGAAGGTTTGACATGAAGAAACCAATAAAATTGAACAAATGAACACTAGATATTTCGTCTGCTTCATTATGCTGCTGGTGGTTGCTCCCATCATTAGTGCAGCGCAATCTTTAGAGCGCGAGGCATGGATTCAAAGCCCATTTTTTGAATATTTGGGCGAAAAAGAAGGTATAACGGCTCCAATTCATATCATTCGGCAAGACCAACAAGGATTTCTATGGTGTATTGTGCAGCACAAAGGACTGTTGCGTTTTGATGGGGTAAAAGTTAAGCAGTATCTCAATAATCCTGATGACCCCAACTCCTTGCCGACTAACTCCATCGTAGATATGCTGGTGGCGCATAATGGCCTTATTTGGTTGGCAACAGTAACAGGTCTTGTGTGTTTTGATCCGATTTTGGAGCATTTTTCAATTATTCCTTGTCCTTCAAAGATTATAAATTGTATATCAGAAGACCATAATCATCGCATTTGGGCTGGATCAGGTGATAAGGGGCTCTTTTTTTTTGATCCACAAACGAACAGCATGGTACAGTGGGAAATCGAATTTTGCTTAGATGGTGATACTGGACAAAAAATGCCCAAGGATTTAATTATCGGTTTTCATTGCTTATTGGAAGATGGTCAAGGTAATTTTTGGGTAAGTATTCACACAGAGTCCATCTTTTTAACTTTAGCATACATTGATCCCGTTGCCCATACATTGGAATATTATACCTTTAGTGGGGGGAATTGGGCCGCTATGTGGGGTTTTAAGTTAGATAAAGATAAGCAGTGTATTTGGATAGGGGGATTTGGCCTGGGGCTATTACAATTTTCAATAAAAACCCATCTTTGGCAATTATACGACCTTAGGCCTAAAGGAGAAAAAGACCCCGCTAATAACTATATCTACGACATTCAATACAAAAATGATTCAACACTTTGGCTGGCTACTGAACAAGGGCTAAAGGTATTTTCTACGGAACAGAAAACTTGGGCATGGGGCAATACACGCGATATAACCGAAAATAAAACTGAAAAGACCCGATATTGGTCTGTTTTTCGCGATCAGGCAGGGACAGATTGGTTTGGGACAGACAAAGGCTTATGCAAAATTGATCCGTATCGACAGCAATTTCCACCATTTCCACCATTCCCCAATGGGTTTCATGCACAAGCCATCACGGAATACACGCCCAATGAAGAGTTATTGTTTGCATGTTGGAAAGAGTCCGGTTTTTTTGAGGTTTTTGCCCTGCACAAACGGACAGGGAAGATGAGGACCGCTAAACAACGGTTACATTTTCAGCCGAATGATGTCGCTGCTGTCCACCAAATATTTGTTGCGCCCGATGGTCGTATTTGGGTATTGCTCAATCGCGGTATCGGTTGGCTTGACCCCGCCACATTACACCTCAGCATTCTTGACAAGCCGATCACGAATAGTCCTACTGGTGGTGGTACTTCAAATTTTTGGCCGCGACAAATGGCTGCTGATAAAAATGGCATACTGTGGATTGCGACTTTTGGTAGTGGCATTATCCGATATACACCGAGTACTGGGCAATTTTTGAAGCCCATAGATTTGCCAGCGATGGATGGATCGCAAATAGAGTATAATTATTTTAGTACCAATGTTTATTGTGATCCCTTCGGTAAGATTTTTTTGGGAGAAAATGGAACAGGCTTGGAAATTTGGGATACTGAGCAACAATCGCGTAATCTTTTTCAAAAAACGGCTAGAAATAACCATAGTTTGAGTGGGCAATTTGTTAGGTCTATTGCCCCTGACACCAAAGGTAATGTATGGATTGGCACAGAAGGCGGACTGTGCCGTTATACCCCCAATATGCCTCCTGATAGTGCATTCGAGCAGGTTAAAGGATTACAGGAATGGGTATTTCAAATCGTACCTGATCGGCAGGATCGGTTGTGGCTTTTTAATGAGAGCGTGATGTTTTGTTATAACCCACAAAATAAAACGTTTAAAAAAATGGATAAAGAAGAGGGCGTTATTCCTCCTGTTTTTGTTAATTATCCGCTTTATTGTGATAGCGACGGTAAAATATGGCGAGGGAGCGACCTGTGTTTCAATCCAGCAGACATTGAGTTATATCCTCCTGTTGCAAAGCCTTTATTTACTGGATTTAAGGTTTATGATCGTTCTCGTCCGCTTGCTCCACCTGCTCACCAAGGATATCAGCAGGTGTTTTCAGAAATGCAGTTGAACCCCGATGAAGAGGTATTTACTATCGAAATTGGCACACTTGGATTTACTGCACCGGAACAAACTCGCCTGATTTATCGGCTTCGTCCCGACGACCCATGGCAAGAAGCGGGGACTCAGCGCTCTTTTACGTTCAACAGATTACCAGGAGGGCATTATCGGTTTGAACTCTCTGCAATAGGTGCGGATGGTACCAAAAGCGAGCATACTGTTGTACTGCCATTGCAGGTGATTCCTCCCTATTATCGGTCAGCGTGGTTTTGGGGGCTTATGGGTTTTTTATTTAGTTGTGGGGTATATTTCTTTTTTCGTTACCGCGAAATACAGCGTCTCCGCCAAGAACAATTTAGGTTGCGGATTGCTCGTGATCTGCATGATGAAGTAGGTAGTACGCTTAGCGCGATTAGTATCCTTTCCGAATCGGCTCTGAACGGGTTACAACAGGATTTGAATGCCGCTCGATTTGGTAATATTGGCGACAAGGCCCGTGGCGCACTCAACAGCATCAGCGATATTGTGTGGTCGGTCAATCCTGAAAATGATTCAATGGAAAAAGCGCTAGCGCGTATGAGCGCGTATGCGTCCGAACTACTTGAAAACGTGGGTACTGAACTCCGTTTTGAAGTTGGAGCAGGCGTATCATCTTTGTCATTAACGATGGAAAGACGCAGAAATTTTTATCTCTTATTCAAAGAGGCTATCCATAATTGTGCGAAATATGCCCGAGCAAAACAAGTAACTGTATCGTTTGAAAAAGAGCAAAATCAATTGATTATGTGCGTAAAAGACGACGGAATTGGTTTCATATTGGATCATAAATCAACGGATCAACGAAATTTGGGAGGCAATGGGCTTCGGAATATGAACAGCCGAGCTGCGGCATTGGGGGGCAATTTGGAAATCATTACTAGCCCTGGAAAGGGAACTATGGTACAATTAACGATGAAAATAGTATAAACTAAAATGGAGTTGTCCCCTTTTTATGGGATTGATATGCTTATTTTAATTCCGCACCTTTGCTTGCTCATCCCTATGCATACAGGGCACTAGATTTTTTTAAATAATCAAAAAAAACATGGCTATCCGTACTTTACTTTACGAAGATAATACAGATTTGCGCGGCGCACTTGCGGCCCTCATT
>JAAFHO010000537.1 GCA_013297575.1 Chitinophagales bacterium | reverse complement strand
TATTCCCGAACAGTATTTGACCTACCGACTAGATGTAACACAACTCCGACAATTACTCAGCAATGCGCCCTCTGAAGCGGATGTTTTGAACAACGATGCAACACCGCTTTTGATGGAATTTCCGACTCCCACGGGTGGTTTTATGCTGTACAGGGTCTCTGGGTTTACCATGATGCACCCTCAATTGCAGGCGCAATTTCCTGAAATACGGACTTTTTTGGGTACTTGCGTAGATCCTGCTGGAGGTGTTGTCTTTTTTGATTTTACGCCACAGGGCTTTCACTCCATGACACTCCGTTCGGCGCAGGGTTCGGTATTTATCGATCCTTATTCCAAGGCGGATGACCAGCATTACGTGGTTTATTACAAGAAAAACTTTGTAAGAAAAGAAAGTGATCGGATGGTATGTCATGTCACAGATGATTTTCCAGTACAGATCAAAGTACCAGAAATGAACAATGCTGAATTTCCTATCGCCAACTGTACTAAGCGACGAGAATATCGCCTAGCCGTGGCAGCAACGGGCGAGTACACCGCTTTTCATTCTCTACCTAGTGCTCCTAATGTTGCTGCTGGACAAGCGGCCATTGTAACTGCGATGAATCGTGTTAACGGCGTATATATAACCGAGGTAAGCGTACAAATGAATCTTGTTGCTAACAATTCGACTGTCGTTTACACCAATGGTGCTACCGATCCTTATTCTAATGGTGATGGGGTGGCCATGTTGGCTCAAAACCAAACTAATCTTGATGCTGTAATATTAACGGCTAATTATGATATTGGTCATGTATTTAGCACAGGCGGCGGCGGTGTCGCTTCTACTGCTCCATGTAGTTCAACGTCTAAAGCGTATGGCGTGACAGGTCTTGGTGCCCCCATCGGTGATCCATTTTATATTGATTATGTTGCCCACGAAATGGGACACCAATATAGTGCTTCACACACTTTTAGTAGTGTGGTGGGTAGTTGTAGCGGCAATGGTGTTACTTCTTCTGCATTCGAACCGGGTAGCGGAACAACCATTATGGCTTATGCGGGTATATGTGGCGTCGCAAATGTACAAAGCAATAGTGATGCCTATTTTCATGCGCGCAGCTTACTTCAAATATCCAATTTGATTACAGGTGGCACGCATACCTGCGATAACGAAATAGCCAATGGCAATACTGCGCCTAGTGTGGCTGCATTTACTAGTATTACGATACCAACTTCCACGCCGTTTGTACTGAATGGTAGTGCCACCGATCCTAGCCCATTGACTTATTGCTGGGAACAATACAATAATGCCCAAGTATCACCACCCAACGGTTCCAATACATCAGGGCCTTTGTTCCGATCGTTGACACCCGTTTCGGAAACGAATCGGCATTTTCCAAGTTTTGACAATACATTTGGCGGTACTGTTGACCCCTGGGAAGTACTGCCTGCTGTAGCCCGAACCCTTACTTTTAGGCTAACTGCCCGCGATAATGTAGCGGTGGGTGGCTGCTCCGATGAGAAAGATATTACAGTAACGGTATCTGCGGGTGGACCATTTTCCATTACAGCACCGAATAGTGGTGCTTTTGCTGGCAACTCAACTACCACTGTTACATGGAATACGGCCAGTTCTGCCACGTATGCTCCCAATGTGGATATTTTGTACAGTACTACACCCTCGAATCCCAGTTCATATATACTTATTTTGGCCAATACGCCCAACGACGGAACGCAAGCCATCACAGTACCTAATTTAGCTACAAGTACAGCTCGTATTATGGTGCGTTCAGCAAGCACGAATGGCACTTTTTTTTATGATATTTCTGATAGTAACTTGTCCATTTCATTACCCGTGGAATTGGTTGGTTTTAATGCCGAAAAGCAAAAAAATCAGGTATTGTTGCAATGGGAAACAGCCTCGGAGCAAGATAATCGTGGTTTCCATGTGCAACGCAGCGTAAACAGTAGCCGTTATTTTGAAAATATTGGTTTTGTAGCCGCTACCAGCGAATTAAAGGCTAAAAATCTTTATAATTTTACGGATAAAGACGTTAAGCCGGGCAATATTTACTACTACCGCCTTCAACAAGAAGACCAAGATGGCGATAGTAATTTGTCGGATATACGCAGTGTTAATTTTGAAGGCGTAACCGGACAATTACAAATTACACCAAATCCAGCACGCGACTATGTTCAACTCACCGCATCAGAGATGGATTGGGAAGATGTTTTTGAAATAACGATCATCAATGCTGCTGGGCAAGTCATACGCCAAACAACGATGAGCCTCGATAATGCCTTATCTACCGTAGATTGGCCTGCTGGGGTGTACCTGATCCGTGCTGTATCAGAAAATAAAATATGGGCAGGTAAAGTAGTTAAGTAGCCGTGAATCCTTTTACGCCATGAAAGCGCAACAAATGATTTGGCGTGTTTTCGTTGTACAAGCAAAGAATAAGTGCTTGACGGAGTTTAGGATCGGTGTTAAATAAAATTTTAATTGGATTGTGGATATACCCGCGTTCGGGAAAGAGTTGTAATTGGGAAGTTCGTTGTTTACGGAACAATTTTAACTCATCAGCATTTGCCGGAACGGGTATATCCCCATATCCATGCTCTTTTAAAAAATCGATGACCATATTGTAGGAGGCTTCTATTCTGCCACCAGCAAATATCGTTCGGTATTCCCAACCATCACTTTTGCCACCAAGATAATTACTGCCCGCTTCTGGAAAATCCCCCCGAATGGGTACAATTGGTTCAAATACCTCCTCTATTACCCTTGTGGAGGAGGTGTCATCTTCTTCAAAAGTTTCGGTACCGTCAATAATAAAACCAAATTCGTCGTATTCGATGGGTGGCATGGTTATAAGCGTTAGAATTGCGGCTGCAAAATTACGATATTTGTATTAGACATTATACAGAATTAGTTTCGTATGCTGAGAATGGTTAATTTTCACCTATAAGATATTATAAGCTTCCCGAAGTTTCTAGTATTAATTGTTTAATTTTTTTATTTTTAAAATTTAAAATATTGAACAAAAAGATATTTTTCTTGTTAATAGTTGGTTTTATCATTCAATAATATTTCGATGTCTAGTTGCACAACCAATGGTATAACGGTACGTGTTGAAACCCAATACTTGCCAGAACACTCTAATCCGAGGGGGCAAAAATTTATATTTGGTTACTATGTCGTCATCGAAAACGGCTCTGATATAACCGTACAACTACTGCGCCGCAAATGGATCATTACCGATGCAACCGGCGTTGTACGGGAGGTAGAAGGCGATGGTGTTGTGGGTCTACAACCTACGCTTCAACCTGGTGAAATCCACGAATATATGTCTTTTTGTAACCTTTTCTCCGAAATTGGTAAAATGAAAGGATATTATACGATGCTTTGTATTCGGGATAATTCGCTGTTAGAGATTGAAATTCCTGAGTTCCACATGTTTACACCATCAGTATTAAATTAGGCATGAGTTAAGTACTTGGACAGTCATTTTTCACTTTATTTCTTCCATAAATTAACGATCTTTGCGCCGATTTGATTGCTGTTTTAGCGGTAGTCAATTAGATATGATACGGAATTAGTTTCGTATAATGTCAATTATTGTTCACCTAATTTATCTGCATAAAAGTGACACCCGAAAATTTCTATTGGTACTCCAGCGTTCTCATTTTTTTCCCTTGGTTGGCACTTACATTTGCGCCCAACTGGAAATGGAGCGAAGTCCTTGCTTCTGTTTCGGCAATTATTTTATTGATTGCCAGTACTTATTTTACCATCATTTATTTGCGCTCTGGCCATGAAGGCGGAGGCCATGTTTTTTCTTTGGAAGGCATCGCCAATCTTTTTCGTAGCACCGAAATGCTAATGACGGGTTGGCTCAATTACTTGGCCTTCGCATTGTTGGTGGGTATTTGGGAGACCAATGATGCCCATAAAAATAAAATACCGCATATTTTTGTAGCACCCTGTTTGTTGCTCACCTTTGTGATGGGGCCCACGGGTTTGCTCTTGTACTTGCTTGTTCGATGGGTACGTACGCGATCATTGAAGATATAAGAAAAAGCAGCCTTTTCTGTTATTTTTCACCCATTGCAGTCATCAAGCATAAATAGTCTGATTAAAGAAAACTTATAGGCCGTTCATAAATTTTTTGTAGATTTACGGTTGCGTAAAATAAAACAAACATGAAAAATTCAATATTAGTAGCAGGTGGCACTGGCAACCTTGGCGGAAAAATAGTACGTGCTTT
>JAAFHO010000534.1 GCA_013297575.1 Chitinophagales bacterium | reverse complement strand
TTTTCAGTAGTTTCCCATATAGATTTTGAGTCTGGATTTAAAGCCCTGAAGGGGCGCATCATTTAACACAGGGCATCGCCCTGTGTGTGGCATCGCCCTGTGTGTGACATCGCCCTGTGTGTGACACTACTCCAACACAATCTTCCCAGTAATCACCCCAGTATTCGCCGTGATCGTGAAAAAATAAACACCTTGTGGTAATTGTCCTCTTTCAAATTGGAAAGTAGTATCCGAAATGGTTTGATTGGCTACTGTTTTTCCTACATTATCGGTCAACGAGAAACGGCCATTTTGTACTGTTTTGGGCAGTTCAAAATAAACGGTGCCTGCCGAAGGATTGGGCCAAACCTTTACCGTAGCATTTTCGCCAACAGCGCCATCTACGCTAACAGAGATCAAATCGTCGCCAATCGTATGCCAAGTAGTATTGGTCATTATCGGCTCGTTAAAATCAAAATAGATACCTGCGCGGTTATTGATCACCGTACCTACCGCCAAGTCTGGTTGTGGTACAATGCGGTAACTCACAAAACCTTGCGATGCTTCCAAATTAGTGGTACTATCAGGTAAAAGGATGTTTTTGAACGTAAATTGTAGGATATTTCCACCCAAAAGCAACGTTTCATACGCATGGCTGGCACTTTGAACCCGTAAAGTACTTGGGTCGAGGTAAGGCGAAAGTGTATCGCGCAACACTACTAAAAACGCCGTATCAGTACCCGTATTTTGGAAACGGATATTGTATTGCAGCGGTGTTTCAGGACGAATAAAGTGTTCCGCACCATAACCAACTGGGAAAGCCGACTTATCATTCGGGTCATAAGAACCCGTTACGATCGCGCAATACTGGGCCGTAAATGGGCTGGGCGGATTTCCATAACCACTAGGGTTGCTACCAAATCCCATGCAATTGGTCACGGAATACGACACCACCGTATCGCCGGGGAATCCAGGTTCTTGCTGTGCTGTGATCGTCACGGTAGTATCCATCGCTCCTGCTACCATTTCAATTTGGGATTGACCTGGCGCTAATAGGAAAGTACCGTTTTTTAGTACGATTTGGTCTTCTGCAATGACATATCCTAGTGGACCAACATTGGGTGCGTTACCGATATTTTGGATCGTAAATTGGGTGCTATCGCCCACGCATTCGCCCGATACAGCCACAATGGCACCGTTCCATTGGGGCGGGTTAGGGCCGCACAATTGGTTAGGGGTAACCTGTGCCGCGATACAAACCTGGTTGCCCAGCATCAAATTACAATTGGTGGTAACATTGATCTGAATTTGTTGGCCTTGATAGCCGCTTTGGCTAGGGGCTACATCACCCAATTCAAAAAACAAAGTATTGCCTGTGATCGAACTTGGCGACATTGATGCACTCACAAAAGTAAGTGCTGGATCAAGTAGGACGGTCATGGTGGCGTTTTCTGCGACTTTGGTGCCGCCATTTCGGTAATTCGCATATACGGTCGCGGTCGTGCAGGTGCGCATAGGCGAGGTAAACAAACTGGCTTGCATCAGCGCGCAGTCTATTTTTGCAAAACCTACAAAATCAACGGTTTGTGAGAGTGGTGCCGCCGAATTGAAGACTACGGGTATAGTAGTTGGGCCGCAAATTCCATAATTGAAATTATAAGGAGTTGCATAAACCGAGTAGTCGCCATCCGGCAAAAACATGGAATAATATCCATTCGCATCGGTGAGCAGGTAAATCGACTGATTACCTACGATGACGTATAATGACCAACCAGCCAAGGGCAATTCTCCGGCATCCGCAGAACAGTTGTTATTGGCATCTAAAACGAGGTGACCTGAAATTTGGTGGATGGGATCTGGTGCTTGCATGGGCAAATCCAACGTAGCCGTATTATTGGCATTAGGCGCAAAGGAAACCGCAACAGGTGCCGTAGGGCAAAGCGAGAAGAATGGCTCATGGGTTTGCACTGAAAGCGTAAAATCCCCGGCGGGCAAAAGCAAAGTATAAGAGCCATCGGCATTTGTCCAAGCAGTCCAAGTCTGTCCACTATTGGTTCTTGTTGCTACGACACGGGCAGCCCAAATATTCCCTTCATTGGCATCTACAAAACAATTGTCGTTGTCGTCTTTTGCTACTCTACCCGTAAGGACATTGGTGAAAATACCTGTATTGGCGCGCACTCGGAGGATGCCAAAGTTTTGAGGTGTGTATGAAAGCGCATCGGAAGCACCCACGGCCCAACCATCTGGAGTTGGAATACCATCGAGGTTTGTTTGTATGGCCTGATTATCGCTTGGAGATTCAGCGGCCCAAACCACCGAGGTATTCTGTTCAAAACGCACCATGTATCCGATACCTACATTACTGGTTCCAGAGATCAAAAAAGAACCATCAGGATAGGCGTGTAAACTGGATAAACTTCCTCCTTTATTCGGTATTTTGCCAGTTTCAAGGGTTTTCTCTCCCAAACCGTTAAAAATTCGGACGATGGTATCATTGGGTGCTATATACCCGATCATTGCAAAACCATCATTTGGCATAGCCGTCCAAGTCGTTGTATAGTCATAACTGGGTTGGCTCTCCCAGATAGTATTACCCTGGTTGTCGCAACGCACTACTTTTGTTTTGGAACTTCCTGCGATATTATAGTGGAATAAAATGTCCCCGTTGGCCAATATTAAGGCATCACCGATGGGCATATCTTTGTTGTAATCGATATCTCCATTGTTATCGAGGTGTACCAAAGCCGTTTTCCAACCATTAGAAGAGGTGTAATAAGCACGTGTAGCCAGCACATTTCCATTGGGTAAGAGGCCAATTATTTTTATGCCTGTATAATCGGGGAGTGCTTTTGACCACAGCAGATTGCCATTGGGCGCAAGCCGGATAAGGTCTGTTTGGGTACTGTCGTCGTGTAAACTGACGAGAAAATCGCCATTCGGTAATTCTAAATCACCCGTAATGGTCACCAGTGCGCCATGTCCCGGCTGGGGCTGGAGGTAAAGATTATCCCATTCGGTTTGGAGGTTAGCATCCATTTTAACCACACGTGGTAACGTGGTTCCTCCTGAATTAGGATCAAAGGGGGCTTGTACTGCATAACCCGTAAGAAAGTAGCCGCCATCTGCTGTAAGCCGCACTGTGGATGCACTGGATTTTAAGAAATCCTGCGGAGTAGGAAGAATGACTTTCTGATTTTGCTGCGCCAAAGCAGGCACAAGATGTAGTAAGGCCACAAAAAGGGCCAAAACAATACGTTGGAAACTGATGATCTTTTTCATAAAATAAGCAATTTTGTTAAGTATGCCACAAAAGTCCGGCGTGATAGGGCTCAAAACAAAATCATTTTATTACTTTTGCCGGAACGATATTAGGTATTATTTGTAAAAAAATATTGATTATCAATTTGTTGTGGATGAATATTTAGGGTATCTAACTTTGAATGCTTTGAATAAAGATAGGCAATATTTTTTTAAAAGGCTATTAAATTCATTTACAACCAAAACCATCATCATGCAAACCTCCACTCTTTTTGAAGCCATCGCTTCCCTAAGTCCTTGGGAAATTCAATCCCTGCGCAAATGGCTTCATTCCCCGGCCTTCTGTAACCGAGAAGAACCCCTACGGTTATTGGAATACCTGCATGATTGCTTGCGCAAAAACAAGCCACCCCTAACCGAAGATGCCGAAAAAATCGTTTTTGGTAAAACTGGAACTGGAAATAAACTACGCCACGAAATGAGCGAATTACTACGTATCGTGCGCGAGTTTTTGATCTACCAAGAAATGCAAAATGACCTTTGCCGCCGCGAACTATACTGGGTAAAAGTGGCACGCAAACGAGGTTTGGAAAAAAACCTCCAAATCGCATTCCGAGAGGCTGAAAAATCAATTGGACAAATTGGAAAAGCAAATATAGTGCGCTATCTGCTTGATTTTCAATTTACTATGGAAAAATACGATTGGGAATTAAAAGCCCAACGCGCCCAAATCTTACCTTTTGAAGCATTAACCACCGCCCTCAACAATTGGTATGCTGGCCAACTCGTACAACTTTCAACGATGGACGAAACACAATCCTCGCTGCGCAAACAGGCGCGTACCGAACCGGAATGGATTGCCCAATTGCTCGAAATACTACCCGGAAAACCGCATGAAACGGAGGTCGGTATCGCCTTGTACCACTTGGGTATGCAAATGCTGGTTCAAGCAGATGCCAGGGATTTGCCCGCGCAATTCCGCCAGCAATTGGCCGAAAACCTACCCGATCTGCCCC
>JAAFHO010000535.1 GCA_013297575.1 Chitinophagales bacterium | reverse complement strand
AACCATAACGCTGTTGATGCCTTGTGTGAGCAACGTACTAGCAAGGAGGTAATCGCCCCCGGCAAGTGGACGTATCGCAGTGATGATAAAATTATTACCCAAGTTTCCATTGTAACCAAAATTGTCTATAAGTGTGCCATTTGGGGCAAAAATAAATATTTCATCCAATAACGAACTTCCATTGGTGGTACCCGTAATATACGCATTTCCCAAGGTGTCTGTGTATAAAGTACGTACTTTGGTGAAGGGTGTTGCAAAAGTACGTTGCCAAATAATAGCACCATTTTCATTGATCTTGGCCAACCGCTGATTTTGTGAAAGCGAAAGGTCAACATTATCATTAAAACTAGATCCTGCCAATATATAACCATCCGTACTCGGCTCAATAAACGTAAAAATAGTCTTATCTGCCGACCACTGTGTCGTCCAAAGTACAGCACCTGTAACTGCGGAAAGTTTGAATACAGTAGTAGAGGCATTTACATTTTGTTGCACGACGGTATTCATAATAGCGGTCAGGGAACCATCCTTACTTTCAACGAGATCATCTACTACAAACACACCAATGCCGGTATCGAATTGTTTTTTCCAAATAACAGATCCAATACTATCCAATTGAGCGATAAAACCCTTGTCTCGCTCAGCACCGCAGATATAATAACCACCACCCGAAGCTGCGATATGCTGATGAATTCTTATGATTCCATCGGGAGTAGAATAGGTATTGATGAATGTTTGAGCGCAAAGCGGAAAACCGTAAAAAAGTAAAATAAGTACCAAGATTTTTTTCATAATAAAAGTAGAATAACATGCACTTACCTAAAGAGAAATAAAGCAAAAAGGTTTAAAAAATAGATAGCATCTGGTTGGTTTCCTACTCAAACCCAGCCCTGAAAGGGCGACACATCCAGCACAGGGCGTATCCCTGCGCAACGACGTATCAAAAAAAATAACAGAAAAAAAAATAAGTAAAAATTTGTAAATACACGCCATCTTCATAATTTTGCGTTATGGTTGTAATTAGTACTATTTCCGGTATAATATTTTAAAAAAAGTAATCATTTTTTATTTTTCACTATTTTTTTTTGTGAAAATTAAGTATAAAAAATTATTTTTTTATGTTGAATAGTACCCACAAACATACCCCCAAAGATAAAACAAAATCTAACAAAGAGGGTATCTCTGTGCTGTATCCCAGCCCTGAAGGGGCGACATATCCAACACAGGGCGCATCCCTGTGCATGGCTCATCCCAGTGCATGGCTCATCCCAGTGCACGGCGCATCTCAGCAGTGCACGGCTCATCCCAGTGCACGGCGCATCTCAGCAGTGCACGGCTCATCCCAGTGCACGGCTCATCCCAGTGCACGGCTCATCCCTGTACCATACCCCGTATAAATACCTGCTTAAAAACCCGTATTTCTACGCTATAGTGCTAACCCTTTTTATTCCGACTTTTGCATCAACAAAAAAAACTCATTTCACTCTTTTTTTTCACATAAATCAATCATTTAAAAAATGGAAGGTGTAATTGCTCAAATCCTGCTGTTCGCAGGTACTTTCGCGCCCAAAAACTGGGCATATTGTCAAGGCCAGATAATTGCAATTCAAACGAACACAGCACTGTTTTCTTTATTGGGTACTACTTATGGTGGTAATGGCACAACCACTTTTGCATTACCTGATTTGCGTGGCCGTGTGGCTATTGGTGCTGGACAAGGGCCGGGGCTTTCTATTTATGACTTGGGGCAAGTTGGTGGCACTGAACAGGTAACACTCACAACTGCCAATATGCCAGCACACAACCACCCAGCAACAGGTACTGTTAGTGTAGGGGTTACAAATGTAGCTGCCAATTCTGACGACCCAGATGGTTCTTTGTTGACAACAACTGGTAATCCTTTTTATGCATCTGGTGTTCCAGTGGGGCATTTAGCGGGTACTTCTTCTACTGTACAAGTAGGGATTGCGGGTCAAAGCGCACCAGTTGGAATAATGCCTCCATACCTTGCACTTAACTATGTTATTTGCTTGTATGGTATTTACCCCAGCAGGAACTAATATAGATTCATATTAAATTTTTATAACTATTCAAATCTAATTTTTATTATGGATCCATATTTAGGACAAGTAATTATTTTTGCTGGCAATTTCGCGCCGCGAAGTTGGATGTATTGTCATGGCCAGTTAGTGAGTATTGCCGAATATACAGCATTGTTTGCTATAGTAGGTACTACTTACGGAGGAGATGGGCAGGTAACATTTGCGCTACCTGATCTTCAAGGACGCGTTCCAGTTGGTACAGGGCAAGGCCCAGGACGGTCGGATTATGAGTTGGGGCTAGAAGCAGGTTCCGAAAGTACAACACTACTAAATATTAACTTGCCGCAGCATACACACACTGCTACAATGACAGCACAGGTTGGAGTAACCAATGCAACCGCTAATTCGGACGACCCAGATGGCTCGTTGTTAACTACAACTGGGGAGCCATTTTATGCTACTGGTTCTGGCATTGGTAGTTTAGCAGGCGTAACTGCTGCTGTTACTACTGGCATTGCAGGAAGTAATGTACCTTTCTCAAATAAGTCTCCTTATTTGGCAATTAATTATATTATTTGCGTGGAGGGAATTTTCCCAAGTCGAAACTAATTTAATAAATAACTTTATAATGGCCACAAATGACGCACGCTGTATCATTGTGGCCATCTTTTAACCCTAAATAACTAAATTTTTAAGAAATTCATTAAAACAAATATTATTATGTTAAACAGAACTAGTGCGATGGCCTTTTGGTTATTCGCTTTCTTATTTATGGGCACTAATGGTCAATCGCAGGCAGTGATTAATGAAGTATATGTTGGTGGTGGAAATACGGGCGCCACTTATCTCAATGATGCTGTTGTATTAAAGGGCACTCCGAATGCTTCTCTTAGTGGATGGAGTATTCAATATACGGGTGCAACGGCATCTACTTGGAGTGGTACTCAGATTAATTTTGTCACTTCTGCAGTCTTTACAGCTCAGGGATTCTTTTATATACAATATGGTTCAGGCGGTGCCAATGGAATAGCATTACCTAATCCACCCTTTACTTCGGGAAGCAACTCCTTCGCTTCTGTAGCTAATAATATGAGTGCTACTGGCGGGAAGATAGCACTTCGTAACGTAACAACAAGTCTTACTGTTGCTTGCCCACCTGGTGTACCTACTGGTACTGAGGCTAATGTCATTGATTTTATCGGTTATGGTACGGCTAATTGCGCAGAAGGCACAGGCGCTACTGGTTCACCTGAGCCAGCTCCAAGTAATGCACAATCGATGAGACGGGCTAATGGTGTAGATACCCAAAACAACGCTAATGATTTTTCTGCAGTTGCGGTATTACCTGTCGAATTACTCGACTTCCAAGTAAAAAGAGACAATGAAAATGTATTAATCTATTGGGTTACCGCTCGTGAAAAAGATAATGGCCATTTTGTAGTTGAGCACTCTACCGATGGAAAAAATTATGAAGAATTATTAGTGGTAAAAGGCGCAGGTACTACTGCACTTTTGCAACAATACAGCATTAAAGATACCAATCCCAACAAGGGCATGAACTATTACCGCCTAAAACAAGTGGATATAGATGGTAAATTTGAGTATTCTTTTATCCGCTCTATAAAGTTTGGTGATCGGTATTCTATTTTGCTCGCTCCAAATCCAGTTTTAGAAGGTAGTGCTATGGCCCTAAATGTTCAATCTGAAAATGAATCTGAACTGAGTATATCTATCTTTAATACTTTAGGACAACTGATGTTTCAAAAGCAAATAAGTGCAGTAAAAGGAGATAATCAATTGAATCTTGACCTCTCCTCCTTCCCCAAAGGTATCTACGCGCTACAATGCCAATCCGGCACCGATCTAATTGAAACACAACAAATAATTATTAAGTAATTTACTTTTTTATAACATTTTATAGCGTATTTTTGCAAAAAAATGGGATCATCTATGACCGAAAACGAGGCCACTCATACCGAACTTAGTGCCGCTTCACAGTGGTGGAATACCCTCACCGATGCCTGGAAGCAAGCCTTCAACGAAGTAGCATTGAAACGCAGTACTACGGAGCCATTGGGCGATGAAATGCTTTTAACGGTGTTCACATCCCCCAATCACCGCTTTGCTGGCCCCACAGCACCCTATCCAAACATGACCTTCGAATTAACGGATATGTCGGGTATGGTTGGTTTGCCCAATGCAACAGTCGTGGTG
>JAAFHO010000536.1 GCA_013297575.1 Chitinophagales bacterium | reverse complement strand
CGTTTAACTCTATGCGATCATCTTTAATCATGACAATTATTTTTTTGTGAACAAAATTTATTCTTCATCTAATTTCGATGCAAATTTAAAACAAAAACTTTAAACAAACAAAATATTTTAAAGATTTTTTTTCCCGTCTTGAAGTTTTTCTGTTTTAAAATATTTTAATTGATTGATAATCAATTATTTATTTGATTTTAATTGTTTTATAATTTTTAATAAAAAAAACAAAAAAACATTCTAATCATTTCTGTACTACGCTGCCTAAATAAAAAAATCAAATTGTTTTGACCCGTTATTTACGTTATTGCACCCAATTATGTTATGGATCATTGATCGAATTGCTCTAAATCAAATCGGTCAATTACGGCTATTAATTTTTCAGCGTACTGTTTATCTGTTGCGTAGCCTGCTCTTTCAAGTCCTTTGGCCCATACGGTTGCGTTGTGTGACTTGAATAAATGGCTGTACCGACTTGTTTTTTTTAGAAATTCACTATGTGCTCTAAAACTGCCCCAAGCATTAGAGTAACGTACAAAGAAATCTTTATGACTATCATCTGAAAAATTTATACAATGACCTTTAGCGCAATGTTTGGAGAAGCACTTAATGCCAAAATGGTTGTTTGCTTTACTGGCCAACGAACTTGAACCTGAATTACTTTCTACTAAGCCTTGCGCCAAAATGATACTCGCTGGAATACCAAACTTTTTCATTTCGGCTACTGCAATTCTTGAAAACCGCTGTATATAAGTTTTACATCGTTCATCTCTATTGCTGCTCGTGCTGCCAGGTGCCGTAGGAATAAATTCATTGACTAGTTTTGCCGCTGTCTTTTTCTTCGCTGGTCGGGTACTTCTTTCTGGCTGCTCCGATGTACCAAATAAAGAGAGGGTCGAAATGCCTTCTTGTATAGCGGTGGATTCGTTACTGCCAATTAATAAGGTGAATGAAAATTTATCCGACCATATAATATACGTAAGCCCAATCAAAACGGCTGCTTTCCAAAGGAAACCGTCGTTGCGCTGCCAAATACTTTCTGGTGCTGGATGTACTCTGCTGCTGTATGTTTTCGCCCACTCTGTGAAATTTTGTTGAGTCTGTGGCATAGATAAACTGAATTGATGGATAAAAAACTTTTGCAAAGATAAAACAAAAAGTGTCTAATTGGCAACATTTTTTTTCACCATTTTGTTGGTAATTGTTTTAAAATTAAATAAATCATTGAATATCAATAGTTTATTTAAAAAAAAATAATCTTTTTTTGATAAACTCCATATTCTATTACCAAAATCCCTTTATAAAATCTACTTTTGCACCTTTAGTAGTTCGTGTTATTTTTACACGAGGGCTAAATTAATCTATAAGTTATTTATTATCAAACAATTATACTCTTATCTTAGCGATGACAATAGTAGCGGATTGCGGTTCGACCAAATGTGATTGGCTTTTAGTCCATGGCGAACGAAACCATCAATTAGAGAATACAGTAGGTTTTAGTCCCTTTTTTCATACCTCTGAAGAAATAGGTGCTATTGTAAAAGAGCAGCTTTTGCCAAAGTTGGATGCTAGCCAAGTTACTCATATTTGGTTTTACGGAACTGGTGTACACGACGAACACCGTGCTGACATTGTCAGGGATGGCTTAAGTGCTTGTTTCCCTGGTTCAATAATTGAAGTAGAACACGATCTGTTGGGTGCTGCAAGATCGGTTTGTGGGCATTCGGCTGGTATCGCCTGTATTTTGGGTACAGGATCCAACTCTTGCTACTATGATGGTAAAAAAATTGTTGACAATGTACCTTCTCTCGGCTGGTTATTAGGTGATGAAGGCAGCGGAACTCACCTCGGGAAAGCATTGCTTCGGGCTTGGTTTTATCGCGAATTACCAACTGATCTAAATAATGCGTTTAATGAGGCGCACCCAGAAGGAGAACACGCCATTAAAGATCGTGCTTATGAAAAAGGTGCTAATTCTTATTTGGCCACCTTTACCACTTTTTTGGGACAGCATATTGATCACCCCTATACAAAATCATTGGTAGCGGCTTCATTAGGAGAATTCCTTGACCGTCATGTACTCAAGTACTCAGGCGCACAGTCTGTTCCTGTACATTTTGTGGGCTCAATTGCCTATCATTTTCAAGAAATATTACAAAAATGTATGGACGAAAGAAAATTGAAACTGGGCAATGTGGTTCGTAAACCTATTTATCCACTTGCTGAATTTCACACCAAAAACCTTGATTAACAGACAATTATGAAAAAAGATATAAAAAGAATTGCCGTGCTTACCTCTGGGGGAGATGCTCCTGGTATGAATGCGGCGGTACGTGCAGTAGTTAGAAATGCTTTCAATAATGACTTGCATATCTATGGTATTATGCGCGGTTACGAAGGCATGATCAACGGCGATTTTAAGCGTTTGGAAACCAGCGATGTGAGTAATATCATTCATAGGGGTGGAACAATCCTTAAAACTGCCCGTAGTCAGCGCTTTATGACCGTAGAAGGTAGGAAAAAAGCCTACGAAAATATTATTGACAATGATATTGACGGATTAGTTGTCATTGGTGGCAATGGCACCTTTACTGGTGCGCAAAAATTCATAGAAGAATACCCAGATATTAAAATTGTTGGTGTACCTGGTACAATTGATAATGATCTATATGGTACTGATTTTACGATTGGATTTGATACAGCACTCAATACTGCGGTGCAAGCCGTGGATAAAATTAGGGATACTGCCGATTCGCATAACCGCCTCTTTTTTGTAGAAGTTATGGGTCGGCATTCTGGATTTATCGCCCTGCATACGGCTATTGCTGGTGGTGCTGGCGGTGTACTTATTCCAGAAGAAGATACTACGATAGAAGATCTTGTAAAATTGCTCAGAAGAGGTGCTAAGCGTTCTAAACTATTTAGTATTGTAATCGTAGCCGAAGGCAATAAATTAGGAACAGTATATGATATTGCTAAGATGGTAGAGGAAAATATTGATATTTATGACGATATTAAGGTCACTGTCATAGGCCACCTTCAACGCGGAGGCTCGCCTTCAACATTGGATCGGGTACTTGCCAGTGTCCTTGGGTTCAATGCTGTAGAAGCACTATTAAATGGTAAATCAGGCATTACTTTAGGGCTTAAAAATAACAATGTGGAATACACCTCATTCCACGATGCGATTACCAAAAGTAAAACATTAAACAAGGAAATGCTGCGCATGGCACACATTTTAGCGCAATAACGACCTGTTTTCTGTGCATTTAAAATAATAAAGCCCCTCCACATCTTATGTTTGTGGAGGGGCTTTGTTTGAAAATTATGATTTAATCTCTACTATAAATCCAATAATAACGTAGTTGGATCTTCAATCAAATTTTTCACTTTTACCAAGAAGGTAACTGACGTAGAACCATCAATGATGCGGTGGTCGTAACTTAATGCCAAGTACATCATTGGACGGATAACAATTTGGCCGTCAACCACTATTGGTCTTTCTTTAATGGCGTGCATACCTAATATGGCGCTCTGAGGCTCATTTATTATTGGGGTACTCATCAAACTTCCAAAAATACCGCCGTTGGTAATGGTAAATGTCCCGCCAGTCATTTCTTCCATAGACAAACGCCCATCCCTTGCTTTTGTAGATAATTCCTTGATCGCTAATTCTACACCTGCAAAATTAAGACTTTCCACATTGCGTAAAGGCGGCACAACCAAACCTGTTGGCGTACTAATTGCTATACTAATATCGACATAATTGTGATAAATCACATCTTCACCATCAATTGCGGCATTTACGTCGGGCAGTTCAAGCAGTGCTTTGGCGCATGCTTTTGCAAAAATAGACATGAAGCCTAATTTAATACCATATTTTTTGACAAATGCCTCTTGGTACTTCTCCCTCAACGCCATTACTGCGCTCATATCTACTTCATTAAAAGTAGTAAGCATGGCCGTATTGTTTTTAGCACTCACCAAACGCTTAGCGATGGTACGGCGCATCCTACTCATCTTTTGACGTGTTTCGTCTCGAGAAAAAGATACGTTTGATTTTACGGGTATCGCAACAGGCGCGGGTGCAGGTGCAGTAGCCACAGGTGCTGCTACAGGAGTTGCTGCTGGTGGAGGTGGCGCAGAGGCGGCTTTTTGGGCATCGTCCTTTGTAATTCTGCCATCTTTGCCACTACCTTGTACCGACGAAGCAGGTACTCCAGCCTCTGTGAGTATTTTAGCGGCCGCTGGAGAAG
>JAAFHO010000533.1 GCA_013297575.1 Chitinophagales bacterium | reverse complement strand
GTGCCGGATCGCGGATAAACAAGTGCCGAAATACCAAATGCAGCATTTCGTGTTTTACCACACCCAGGCGGTGTTCGGGTTGAACCAGATCCTTATCCCAAAAATTGGCGTTTACATAAAGCGTAAAGGTATTTTTCCCCATCCCAACGGCAAGCGTTTGTACCTCGTGGCCAGGGCCAGTTATTTCCTTGTTAAGACCAGCAAATATATGTGCATAAAAGGGTTCTCGAAGGAGGAGTTCGATACCGGTTTTGGATAATTCATCTAGTATTCGGCGTTGCTCATTCATCGTTTAAACAAAATCAACATCAACTGCATAAGGATAACTGAGTAAGTATTCCAAGGCGCGCTCTACGGGCAAACCCTCAAAAACCACCGCGTAAAGCATATCGGTAATCGGTACATGCAATTTGTAATGTTTAGCCAGCGCATGAGCAATTTGTAGCGTGCGTACACCTTCTGCCAGTTCAGGCATATTTGCTTTAATTTGCGCAACGGTTTCTCCTTTGGCCAATCGCGTACCAAAAGTATAGTTTCGGCTATTACTACTTGTGGCCGTGGCTACCAGATCGCCAATACCCGCTACGCCTACAAAAGCCTGACTCGAAGCCCCCAATGCTTTACCAAAATGAATCATTTCGCCCAATCCTTTGGCAATCAGCAAGCCCTGTATATTACGCCCCAAACCAAGTCCACCCAATATACCCGATCCTAATGCAACGATATTTTTCAAAGCACCAGCCAATTCAGCACCCAGCATATCGTAGGAACCAAATACATGAAACCGCCGACTATTGAGCGCAGTTTGACCAGCCTGTATCACTTCTCTGAATCGACTACCCACCAATGTAGCGGCTGGCTGACCTTCTACTATTTCTGCGGCAAGATTAGGCCCCGAAAGACACCCTACCCGTACCACACTGGTTTCTTCCAAGATGACTTCACTCATCGTGCGTACTTGTTGGCGATTGAGCATAAGCCCCGGAGCGGCTAATTCCTCATTGGTGATGGCACGCAGATCCAAACCCTTTGTTCCATGTATCACGATATGGTTGGGCCGAAGATAAGGTGCAAAATTTTGCATCATTGGGCGGAAAGCATCGGAAGGTACGATTGGAAAGATCAATTGGCATTGATCTACCAACATTTCCGGGTCGGAAGTGGCTTTTATCCGATGGTGTAGTTTTACACCATTATATGCTGCATTTTGATTTACTTCTTCCACAAAATCGGCGCGGCGGCTGAAAATGAGGACATCTGTATTGAGTGCGATTAAATTGGCAATGGCCGTACCAAAACTACCTGCGCCTACTACTCCAGTCATGGTATTTTACTTTTGACTATTGATGACTTGTTTACAAAGTTCTTTACCTGTGGTATCGAAAAGTTTGACTTCCAAACTACGTTCTTTCCTCAGTCCCGAAAAATTCAGCATTGCAAAATTATGCACGCCTACCGCTGTACCTTCTATTCGGTTTTTATTTTGCTCTTTCGTGGGGCCATCTGTATAAGCACCCGCCGTGAGCGATGAAGTCGTAATATCATATATCAGATTCCCTTTTGCATTGGTTAATTTGCTCATTTCAGCAAAATGGCGATCACCAGTTAGGAAAACAACGTTTTTAATATTATTTTCTTCTATAAATTTCAATATAGTTTCCCTTTCTTCTGCATAATACTTGATATAAGTTTCATTGGCGGCATTGGTGGTAAGTACTTGCCCGCCAATCATCACTATTTTAAAAGGTGCTGAACTAGACGCTAAAGATTCCAACAGCCATTGTAATTGTATCGCACCCAATTGCGTTTTTTGGGGGCAAGTTTCGCAATGATTGGGTGTGCGGTGGTAGCGGTTGTCCAAAGAAAAGAAATCGATATCATTTATTGTAAATGCCGTTGCAACACTAGGCTGACCTTCTACACCATAAGTTGGGTTGCCCCAAAAAAGTTTGAACACATCCAATGCCGTTTGCTTATGCACCCATGTCCTATCGCTATCGTTGGGGCCAAAATCATGATCGTCCCAAGTAGCATAGTTTGGTGTAGCAGCCAATAACGGTTGCAAATCAGGCAAAGAACGAGAATGGGTATAGCGGTGAATCATACCCGATCGAGTGGCCCAATCTGGTTCACGCAGGTAAGCATTGTCGCCCAACCAAAGCATAGCGTTTGGTTTTTTTTCGTAAATGGCCTTAAATATTTCATGCTCGCTACCATAAGGTTTATTCGGGCGATCGTAAATGGTTTCATTTACATAATTACAACTACCTGCTGCCACCGAAAACGCAGGAGGATCGGTGCGGAATTGCCACAGGGCTTGCGTCGTGAAGGTGGTGGCATAAGGCAATTTGACCTTTTTGCCATTGATAAGGAGTTGATACGTGTATTTAATACCTGGTTCTACTTCACTTGCTAAGCACTTTGCTGTAAATCCTTGATGATCTCGGGTGCGTACTTTTTTGGTTTTGTGCTTTTCTTTTGGGTTATCAGCAGGCCAATATTCAAATTGTACTGTTGCTTTTTGGGTTGTTTGCGCCCAAAGCAAAGCCTCTTTCATTTCAACGTAACCGATCATTGGTCCGTTTTTCAGGTATTTATTTTGCGCATGAGCCAACGTTGCCGACAAAAAGAACGTTAGAATAAATATATAGTGCTTCATAATTTTGAATTTTGATTTTGAATAGATGGATGAGGGCGAATGAGCAACAATAATTATTGGAACATTACTCCTTAGGAATGGTGTCGAAATAAAGGTACAGATTGATGCACATCTTTTGCCCTCATATTTCCTCTTTTTCTACTTAAATAGGTAGGCTATTCGCGCAAAAAAACAGAAAATCTGAAACCAAAATCTGAAGCCTGAATTTGTACCTTTATTCCAACACCATTCCTCAAAGTGCGAAGGTAGTGAGTAATGAAGAAAGCAATAAGAAATTAAAGTAGTGAATTGTATTAATTTTCTGATTTGGGACATCCAATTTTTTACTTCAGTACAAGCATTTAGTTCATATTTAGGTGAAAATTATCTGTTACCAAATTCTTAAAAGATTTTAACAAATGTATAAATTTAAAAGAAATTTTGAAAAAATTAAAATAAAGTTTTCTTAAACCCTTGACAATGCCAAAAAAAACACCGTATTTTGTAACTAAATAAAAAAAGGAGGTAATTATGAAAAATGCTATCAAAAATTTCGCTTTATTGGCCCTCCTGACCCTCTGTGCGCTAAACGCAAATGCTCAGGCAACCTCAAAGACCTTTAGCAAGGCATTTAACCTGAATGGCAGTACACTTGTACAAATGGACTTGCCAGGAACGGTTGAAGTAAAAACATGGGACAATCCTACTATCCGATTTGTAATTACAGTTAGTCTGCCTTCCGGTAATTCTAATATTTCGGTAATAGACCAATTGTCAACTGTCGGACGCTATGATTTGGAACTCACTACACTCAACGGCAATACGATGATCGAAGCAAAGAACTTGAAACGAACAATTAAGATAAAAGGACAAGATTTTAAAGAAAATGTACACTTTGTAATTCTTGCACCTAAAAATGTTACAGTAGAAACAGGACAAACAAACGAAGTAGCAGAAGTGAAAAAATAACTTTTGTAGATGAATATAATAAAAAAAGCCACTCCATTGTTTTGGGGTGGCTTTTTTTTGCCTCATCACTCACATCAGTACACTTTTTTGAAAAAAATATTCACACTTGCAAATTTAAAAAAGTTGAAATCTAGTGCAATAATGCTTACTTCTTACTTTTTTTAGCGAAAAAAAGTAAGCAAAAAACGCTTCGGCTGACGAAAAATGCGGTGCTTTTGCTCCCTCGCTCCGGCGGCGCCAAAAAAAACTCGCCGCACTAACGAGCGGAGGCTGCGCCTCGTAAATTTCGTTTGGCTCAAACAGTTTTTGGCTTCATCCGCCTCCACTCAAGCAAAACCTGCATTTTTCTAAGGCCGGTCTTGCCACACTTTGGGTACTGCACTTTGTTTCAAATCTCAAAGTAAATTACCAAAATAAAAGTGTATGGCTGTAATCCTTATCAAAATACTTCCTGTCGAGAAACACCTAATCCCTCTGCCCCTAACTCCATCACATCACCTCGTTTCAAATAAACAGGTGGTTTCATCCCCAAACCAACTCCGGGTGGAGTACCTGTGGAAATTACATCGCCGGGTAAAAGTGTCATAAAATGACTGATATAACTGATTAAAAACGGAATTTTGAACACAAACTGAGCCGTAGAACTCTGCTG
>JAAFHO010000532.1 GCA_013297575.1 Chitinophagales bacterium | reverse complement strand
CAAACATCTACTGGTTGTACAGCCATAGCAAGCGGCACCTTGGGCAATCCGCCACAATTACTGAATAAAGTGCCGACTATCACACCTGCTTCGTGTACGGGTTTGGCCAATGGATGTTTTACATTTGAACTTCAAGGTGGTACACCATTTTTTGGTGGCCAATATATGTACGATGTATTTTACCTTACAGAAGGCGGAGACACGATCAGTTCTGGTAATTTTACAGGCGTTACTTATAATTCTGGTTGCGATGAAGTGGCCGGCACCTACCTTATTGTAAGTACCGATGCCAATGGATGTACGTTCTCTTATGACCTTACCATCCCCACGCTTCGCAAAATTGAATTAACCCAAAATGCAGCCCTAACCCTATTGCCTAAGTGTAATGGCGGTATGGATGGGCAATTAGCAGTAAGTATTATTGAAACGCCAGCAACTCCAGCCGGTAATTTCTTCTTTACTTGGGTACCAGGAGGTACTATTGTGAGTACTCCTCTTACCAGCACAGCAAGTGGCCTCAAGGCAGGTAACTATTTTGTAGCAGCAGTAGATGCAACTGGTTGTAATGACACATTGACTGTTACGCTCACTGAGCCTCCAGTATTTAAAGCCACGCCTATTACTGTAACCAATCCTACTTGTCTTGCCACTACATCTGGTTCTATCAGTGTTATTGGCCAAGGAGGAACGGGTGCGCCTAATACCTTTACATACGCGTGGAGTACTGGACCGGGCAACATCGGTAGTAGCATTTCAAACTTGCCGGCTGGTACTTATACCGTAACGATAAAAGATGCAAATTTGTGTGAAGCAATATTCGACACAACCCTCACATTGCCACCACCGCCACCGATTAACAATATTACAAAAGTAGATGTACGTTGTGGCAGCGATGGTAGCCTTACGGCAATATCACCTACTGCAACTAGTTTCATGTGGACTTCAACTACAGGAAATACAATTGCTTCACCTAATCAAGCCACGATTAATAACTTGATGGGCGGTACTTATGTGATAAAAGTAACGGATGCCAATTCTTGTACGAATACCGATACAATTACGTTGGTGGGTGTAATGCCGTTAGCAATCATTGATACCACTTTGGAAAATCCAACTTGCTTCGGTTATTTGGATGGACGGATTTCTATTGGAGTAGAAGGAGGCAATCCTAACTATACATTCTTATGGTCGGTATCGCCACCATCCACGATCAACCCAATATCGGGCTTAAAAGCGGGTGTTTATACCGTTACTATTACGGATACTAAACAGTGTACCTTAGTTGATGATTTCACGTTGGTAGAACCACCACAAATACAAATCATTCCAACTACAAAAAGCACCTCTTGTTTTGGGATTTGTGATGGCGAAGCAGAAATAAAAGCCAATTATCCGCCTAACAATAATTTCAATTTCAATTGGAGCGTAGCGGGTAGCACAGATTCTTTGCGCACTGACCTATGTGCAGGTACATTTAAGGTGACAATAACAGAAACGGGTACATCGCAATGTTTTGTTATTCAAGAAGTTACGATTGGCACACCTCCAATGATTACTGCAGGCACAGAATCTTCTGTTGACTCTGTATCTTGTAATGGCTTGTCTGACGGGCAAATAAGTGTTTCTGGGCAGGGGGGTAACGGTGGTCCATTTAAATACCTTTGGGAAGATGGATCTACCAATTCGGTTCTCTCCAACTTAATGGCAAATACTCCTTACGCTGTAACGATTACAGATAAGAATAATTGCACAGGTACGGCTTCGTTTGAAGTGGAAGAGCCAGGACCTATTGTTATTTCCAAAAACCCATCTGGTTCACTTGAACTTGCATGTGCAGGAGATGACAATGGTGCTATTGCACTGACGGTACAAGGCGGAAATGCTGTACCTAATGGTGGCCCAGGACAATACACATACATTTGGTCGGATGGTAGTAACCAAATTGGTACAACTAACCCACTCGATATGTTGTCTGCTGGTACATATTTAGTAACTGTTAGTGACTACAAAAGTTGCACAGGCACGACTTCAATTACCTTGAATGATCCACCATTCGTTGTTGGGGCATACAAACTGGGTGAGCCATTAAAATGTTTTGGTGATGAAACGTCTATTTCCATTGTAGCAATAACAGGCGGCTCTGGCGAGCCGTATAGTTATACTGTTGATTATGGTGTGCCGCTCTCCCCTACCCTTGCTTCGAGTATTTCGGGCGGTGTTCACTACATCACTTATATTGATAATAAAAACTGTGAAGTTACCGATACCATAGATGTACCAGAACCAGAAGAGATTAAAATTAATTTCAATCCTTCTTCTATTGAAATACAACTTGGCGATACCCTAAAATTATCTCCAGAACTACTGGGAGCAACGGTGAATAATTTGGCTAGTTTTGAGTGGTCACCAGCGGAATTCGTGAAAGACCCAACTGAGTTCTATGCTACGATGTACACTTTTGAATCCGGCACTTTGATGCTTACAGTAGTCGATAACAATGGCTGTACTGGTAAAGGCTCGCTTATGGTAGAAGTAGATCTTAACCGCAATATTTTTATTCCAAACGTATTCGTTCCTAATGATAACCTCAACCGCTTATTTGGTGTTGGCGGTGGCGTTGGGGTAGAGAAAGTAAATTATATGCGCGTATATGACCGCTGGGGTGAATTGATGTACGACCAAAATAATTTCTTGCCGGAACAAACATATGTGTTCAATAATGGTTGGGATGGCAGACACAATGGAAAATTAGTGAACCCAGGCGTATATGTGTATGCTGTTGAAGTATTGTTTGTGGATGGCAAAAAGTTGCTATACCGCGGCGATGTAACAGTTGTTAGGTAAGTAAACAAGAAGCAATAAATAGTTAATTATCAACTACTTATTTCATCTACTGCTATAATAGAAAATCACCGAGGGGTAACCTTCGGTGATTTTTTTTGTTGATTTTTTCATATAGAAGCGATAATGGTATATATTTACCCAGTGATACAAATTTTGATAAAATAATTTCCTTAATTTAAAAGCAATTAAAAAATAGCAAATGAACTTTTTAAAAAATATTTTTAGCAAAAAAGACGCTCCAATACAATCGTACGATGACTTTTGGAATTGGTTCCAAAAGCACGAAAAAGAATTTTTTAATGCTGTAAAAAGTCGTACAAGTATTGAAAATATTGAAAAATTATTCTTTGATCAACTTACACCCAAACTAGACGAACTTAAAGAGGGCTATTTTTTTCTTTCAGGGATGTACGACGATAATACAGCTGAATTGATCTTAACCGCTGATGGAAATGCGAAGCAAATTGTTTTTGTTGAGGAACTCGTAAACGCTGCCCCCAAAATGGGCAGATGGAAAATCACAGCACATAAAGCCCCAACAGACGAAGGGTTTTCTATCAAAATGGGTGATTATGAATTTAATAGCGAAAATATCAGTTTTTACTCCAATGAACTAGACGACTATCCCGATGAAATTGATATCAGCATCATTTATCATGATTTAACTGAACAAAACAGAAATGAAACTAAAAATGGGGTTTATATTTTTTTAGATAACTATTTGGGAGAAATGGATTTATTAATGCATATAGACAACCTCAAAATTATTGGCAAACACGAAGTAGAAAAAAAATTAGTTCCAATTACCAAACTTAAAGATTTTTTAAATTGGCGGCAAAAAGAATTTATTGAAAAATACGAGGGTGTCCGTTATGATGCGCAAGAGGACGAATTTTCAATTTTTGAGGCAGACTTACAAAGTGGAAATCGCTTAATCGCTTTAATTAAGACAGAATTACTGGATTGGGATAGCAAAGCCTCTCATCCATGGATTTCTATTTTAACGATAAAATATGATGGAAGCGACAGTAATGGTATGCCTAACGAGGATGATTTTCAAATATTAGATACTCTTGAGGACAATATATTGCAGCAACTCAAAGACAGCGATGGTTGTTTATATATTGGAAGACAAACGGCTGATAGCGAAAGAAAAATTTATTTTGCTTGTAATGACATTCGAAAACAGTCTAAAGTCTTTTATGGCGTTGAGCAGCAGTATGCAGGAAAATTTGAGATTGAATACACTATTTACAAAGACAAATATTGGCAATCATTTGAGAGATTTCAACCCTAGATTAAGGGTGGGATGTTTAGCAACCGTGAAAGGGTTGAACTTAATGAAACGCCCATAATACGTTGATGTTCAACTACTTCGTAGTTGTTATACTTCGGCTCTGTAGGTTTTGTGCATAAAAATCCTACTGT
>JAAFHO010000531.1 GCA_013297575.1 Chitinophagales bacterium | reverse complement strand
AAAAATACCTGCGTTCAATTATGCAATTAATTATGTCCAAATACTTCTTTTTTGAAGGTAAGTACTCATTGCTGCCTTCTTATCCGCCACGCTGCAAAAGTCCATCGGTGGAAGATATTTTAGGATAGATGATTTGTTGGTATTGATGGATTATCTTACTATTGTGCTCAAATATTGACCTATGCTGCAACAGAAAAAAAAAGAAGGCTTTGAAGGGCAGAAAGCCATTTTGGTACCGAAGCGTATTTTGGCCAATCAATGCGAGCGCAATCGGTTGCTCAATAACCTGTATGTGACCGATATTGGGTATTATCCGAGGGCAAAGTTTCATTATCGGCACCGCCCAAAAGGTGCAGAGCAGCATATCCTGATTTATTGCCACGCAGGTATGGGAACAGCCACCATTGGTGAACAAAAAATGGACATCCAACAAGGCGATTTTTTTGTGGTGCCTATACATACGCCCCATAGTTACGCCGCCGCTGACCACCAACCTTGGACGATTTATTGGGCGCATTTTAAAGGACAAACAGCACCCGATCTGGTGGCACTTTTGCAAAAGCAAACGGGGAGTGCCAAAGGAAGTTTAAGTACCCCGAGCGGAGTATTCAGTTGTTTGAAACTATTTATGCGCAGTTGGAAAAAGGTTATGGTAATGATCAACTCATTTATTCAAACCTGTGCTTTTCGCATTTTTTGACCACTTTAATTTACAATGACCAATTCGGCGACAGTGTGCAGCAGCCCTCCAATGACCCTGTGTCGCAGGCCATATTGTATTTCCAAAATCACCTTGACCGCATGTTGATGTTGGAAGAAATTGCGGCTTTTGTGCATTTGTCACCTTCGCATTTCTCCAATTTATTCAAAAAAGAGACGGGTTTTCCACCTATCGAATATTTTAACCACCTCAAAGTACAAAAGGCATGTCAATACCTGCGTTTTACAACGTTGCGGGTCAAAGAAATTGCCAATTTGTTGGGCATAGAGGATCCGTACTATTTTTCGCGGTTGTTTTCAAAGTTGATTGGGGTGTCACCCAAGGAATATAGGGATGGGAAACGGTAGATCGGCTGACTCGTAAAATTGAATACCATTTAAAACTTAGGCAGCCGGAACATATCCTCGGGCAGTACCTCTTTTTTAATGGATCGAGCCACCGATTCAAACCTGACCTGCTTATTTTCGCTCAGTGCTTTTAGCGGCAATGCGCCATTGGCCAATTTCAATTTGAAGTACCATAAGCCGTATTGGTGCCGGTTATAGGTTTCGGGATCAATACGTACCTGATCGCTGAACCAGTACTTGGAGTAACCATCTCTTGTTTTAATCTCAAGGAGTTGGCAGGTATAACCTAAAATAACTTCGTCGGTGGGAATAATTTTGTAGGATATGGCCGAGTCTTGTGCTTCTGTCACATTGAGTTGTACAATATCTTGGGCCGAGGTGGATATACTATATAACGTATCGTGTCCCAAATACAACTGAACCATACCACGTGTACCATTCATTTCACTTCTATATTGGTTGCCTTTTACGTGGTAATGTTGTTCTTGGCCGATTAAACTGTTGAGTTGGTCATCGGACATTTCACCCGTTTGATCGTGCCATTTTAAATCGTAAACAATAGTGCCTTCAAAAGGAGCGGCTTGAGCAAATGAAATAATGGGTAATAAAAAGGCGGAGTAAAAAAGTAGCGTTCTTAACATATTGTGAATACTTAGAAAACTGCCGGGGGGCATATTAAAGAAAACGTAACTAACAAGCCGTCGCCCAAATTCCCACAGGGAAGGTATGTTTATAGGCTAAATAGGAGTAGGGGGCGTAGAGATTTCATGTTAAAACGGACAAAATAACATGCAATCCCTCCGGGATTTGGAGCCGGTTTTTCATTCGGCCTCTATAAACATACATTTCCTACGGGAATTTTTTGGCGGCTGCTGGATAGTTACAAGAAAACTTAATCTATTGATTTACAATTAAGTAAATAAGACCAAGGCAGTTTATAACGAAAAGGTGTGGCTATTATTTTATGGTATTTGTTACAAATGTTGGTCTTCTCCGAAGACGATTGGATTTTTTGGGGAAAATTATTGCAATAAATGTTGGTCTTCTCCGAAGACGATTGGTGTTCTAAGTTTTAGGATGGCTAACTTGAACTTGTTGTGCGCCCGTCCATCTTGACACATAAGTATATCAATCAAATTGGTTAGAATGGAATTTTGCAAAAACAATATACCTTCATTTGTGGTTTGTAACAATAGTAATTTATAACTGAAACGTAATTATAACACAACAGCAAAATGATCGTAATTATTGGAGCCGGTGTGGCAGGACTCACTTGTGCTAAATACCTGAAGGATAATGGAATAGAGGCACTTGTTTTGGAAGCATCCGACGCAGTA
Organism: Chitinophagales bacterium; assembly: GCA_013297575.1. Taxonomy (GTDB): domain Bacteria; phylum Bacteroidota; class Bacteroidia; order Chitinophagales; family Saprospiraceae; genus M3007. The sequence goes on along the minus strand of JAAFHO010000531.1, from coordinate 1,871 downwards.
GGTGGCCGAGTCCGAACGGATGAGGTAGATGGGTTTAAGTTGGATAGAGGCTTTCAGGTGATGTTGACCTCTTACCCAGAAGCGCGTAAGTTGTTGAATTATAATGATTTGGATTTAAAAGTTATTCCCTCAGGTGCGCGCATTCGCGAGGGAAATCGATTTTTCATCATGCCCAATCCATTGAAAAATATAGTTAGTTTGCCACAAGCATTGTTGGCACCTGTAGGTAATTTTTGGGATAAACTAAAAATATTGCAACTCAAAATAACTACTGAAAATGCACCTGAACCAACAACAGATACTGCAACAACACCACAAACAGCTGCGCATTTTTTAACGGAGTATGGTTATTCAGCAACCATGATGCAACGTTTTTTTCGCCCATTCTTTCGTGGGGTGTTTTTAGAAAAGGAACTCAAAACGGATGCCTCATTGTTCAAATTCCTGTTTTACCATTTTGGCAAAGGTGATGTGGTGATTCCAGCAAATGGTATGCAAGCTATTCCCGAACAAATTGCTGCTCACCTGAACCCGCAACAAATACGGTGCAACACACCTGTAGATCGTATCGAAGGCAAAAATGTTTATTTGCAAAATGGGGAGTGTATTGCGGCAACGGCCATTGTTTTGGCCACCGATGCGGTTACAGCAAGTCGGTTGCTGAACAGCGGAGAGGAAATGTCGTTTAATTCGACCGATTGTTTGTATTTTTCTTCTTCCAAAAAATTGAGTTATGGCGATAAGTCCTTTATCATTATCAATGCCAATGACCAAGAACTTATCGCACATATTATGGTACTTTCGGATATTCTTCCTACTTACACTCCTGTTGGTAAAACGCTAATTTCTGTTTCAGTAGTTGGTAAAAACACGCAAAGTGATGCCGAATTGCAAACCAATATTGAATCAGAATTGTTGGCTTGGTTTGGCGATGGATTTGCTTGGCAGCACATAAAAACCTATCGAATTCCAGAAGCGTTGCCACAATATTTCGTAGATTCGCCAAAGGGTAAATCGCTCAAAATTAATGACTTTACGTATCGTTGTGGTGATTATACCGCTTATCCATCTTTAAATGCAGCAATGAAAACAGGTCGGACAATAGCAAAAATGCTGACCATTGAGCATTCTCAACGATCAGCATCACTGTAACAATCGACTTATATTTTTACAAATTTTCCCTGATAGACTATGCCATTCGCATCAGAGCCTACCACTATATATATCCCAGCTGCCAATTTTTCTATATTTTGATGTACCAATAAGGTATCTTGATTACTGATTTGCGCGACCACCTGACCATCGAGATTCATGATCTGGATGGATTGCAGTACCGGAATACTACTGTTTGAAATATCGGATGATTCGCCTATGATATTTATTTCATTTACCGCTGGATTAGGGAATATCAATAGGTTATTTGATGATTTTGGACTATTATTATCAAATTTTATGGTATTGACCACCATATTACTGAGTAATGCATCTTCGTAATCAAAAGTAATGAGTACGCTATTTTCAATGCGACTACCGCCCCTGATGCCTTTTTTAGGGCTGATGGAATATTTGAAAAACCCGTGGCTACCTGGCTCATCTCGTGTGCTGTCGGGCAAGTTGATATTGTCAAATTTTACATACAACATTCCCGTGCTGCTCACGGTGTAGGTATATCCTGGGTGACTTGCCGCGTCAATTGTAAATGTGGATAGATCCAAATATTCAGACAATTGATTTTCGAGAACAATACGCGAAGCATAGTAGGAACCAACATTTTGGAATCGGATCAAATACGTTAAGAGTTGATCTTTGTCTACAAATCCTTCCTTGCCCGCTCCTTTAGGTGTTACAGCAATATCGTTGGGGTCAATTGC
>JAAFHO010000530.1 GCA_013297575.1 Chitinophagales bacterium | reverse complement strand
CCGGAACTCTTCAGCCGTTTCATCAAAATAAGGAACATTTCCAAACAATTTCCACAATTCGAAGTGGTAATGGCCACGCAAAAAGCGCGACTCGCCATTGATAGCCGCTTGGTCTGTGGCAGATATGTCCGTCGCTTTTGCTGCCAACTTCAAGGCAGAGTTAGAACGTGCTATCCCTTCGTATAAGGCTTTAAATTTATAGTTGAAGTACGTGTTACTAGGCAACCAATTGTACAACTCTACTTCAGTAATTTCGCCTTGGTCGCCTGGCTCCGATCCTTTATAAGCATCATCCGAAGCAACACTACCCCAAATCCAGTTAGAACCTGCTGTTGGCCAAGGTGTACCATATTGCCCCCAATCGTTGTTCCAGCCATCAAGCATTGAATATGCTGAGATAAGTGCAGCATCTACACCTTTTTTATTGGAAAGCGTTACTTCCGAAAAAGCACCCTGAGGATTGGCTTCCAAAAAATCCTTGCTACAAGACCACGCCAAACAAAAGGCGATCACGACAAGAATTGCATTAATAAAATTTGTCTTTTTCATTCTTAAATAATTAAAAAATTAAGTATCAATTTTTAAATTTGTAGATGCAGATTAGAAATTAGCATTTATACCCACCAAGAAAATCTTAGAGGTTGGGTAGTTACCAAAATCAAAACCATTCAACAAGTTATTATTAGAAACACCGTTGCTGTTCTGCACATTCACAGTAGAAAGTGCTGGATCGATACCGCTGTATTTGGTAGCAGTAAAGATATTCTGACCTTGAACATAGACACGTATTTTTTCTACTTTACCATTGAACAAAGACTTTGGCAAAGCGTAGCCAATCTGTAAAGTACGCAAGCGCGTATAAGAACCATCTTCTATGTAATATGTGCTGGGTGTACGGCTACCTGCGTCATTAATATTCAACTGTGGAATATTAGATGCTTTGTTTTCTGCCCAAGAATTATTCAATACTTCTGTACGAACATTGGTATTGAACTGGCGGAAATCGGTGAACAATTTATTATAGTTAAAAATTTGGTTACCATAAGAACCAAAGATAAATGCTGTCAAGTCAAAGCCTTTGTAATTCAAACCTAGGTTCAAACCCATAGTAAGATCTGGGTGTGGGCTACCGATAACGCCTTGGTCTGCAGCATCAATTTTGCCGTCAGAAGCACCAGTTTTAACACCATCTACTTCACCATCAATATCTTTCCAACGCAAACCACCCACTACTGCACTAGCTTGATAAACGGCCGTTGCATTACCTGTTGCTTCGCGAACTTTACGGTTTTGCTCATCAATTTCGGCTTGATTTTGCCAAATTCCATCTACTGTCCAACCAAAGAAAGTACCGATCGGCTGTCCTACTTTATTGATACCAACTGTACCAATACGAGAATCAAAACCACCAGTTAAGAAGAAATCTTGGTCACCAACAATGGTTTCCAATTTATTCTTATAGTGCGAAAGATTCAAACTTACGTCGTATCCTAAACCGCCACCTATACGATTGCGGTGGTTCAATCCGAGATCAACGCCTCTATTGCTTACTTTACCAGCATTGATAAAGGCTGGCGCAGCAGTACCCGCCGTACCTGGTAATGTTGGATTTACCAACAAACCATCTACTGTACGTGTCCATAAGTCCAATACTAAACCAAATTTACCTTTGTACATATTCAAATCCAAACCAAGATTAGTGGATCTGTTTTCTTCCCAAGTAGTTGCAGCGCTACCACGATTGTTCAATGCATAACCCAACACAGCAGAGCCATTAGAGCCATTGATATCGTAAAAACTGCTTTCTGGGCCACCAGAGTAACGGTCAAATGCATTACCAGCAGGAATTTCATCAAAACCTGTGATACCAAAACCAGCACGGATTTTGAGTTCATCAATGGCTTCAATGCTTTTCAAAAATGGCTCTTCGGATAAGCGCCAAGCAATACTTGCGGCTGGGAACACCCCATATTTATCATCGCCAAAACTAGAAGAACCATCGCGGCGCACTGATGCACGCAAATAGTACTTTTCGTTAAAGTTATAATCAACTTGGCCAAACATAGAGAATATAGCCCCAAAATTACCAAATGAACTCACATTGTCAGTTCCTGGATCCGCTAATCCACCATTGAGGTACCAGTTATCTTCTTCTGTATTGAAATAACCATTAAATTGGCCAAATACCTGACGGTAAGTGCGGCGTAGTGCTTCCACACCACCCAACAAATTCAAATGGTGCTTTTCGTTAAAAGTATGGTCATACGTAGCCGTATTTGTCCAAATCCAGTCGAACCCATTTTGCCATGTTTCATTAAAACCGTTTACAGTGTTTGGCTCAGAGTTTTCGAATGTTGGGTAAGAGAAACCGTGGAACCAGTTACTGAAAGCAGTTACACCATAGCTACTGCGTAATTTGAGATCACTGATTGGATTCCAAACAGTGTAAACATTTCCAAGGATACGGTTTAAATCTCCATCATTTTTGCGGTTGCGATATACCATAGCATATGGGTTGCTACCATTACCAAGGCCATTTGCTTTTGAGCCAGCAAAATTTACACCACTAATATCATAAACAGGTACAGATGGGTGCGCTTTGATGATATTGGTCATAACATTACCTTCTGCTTGGTTACCACCTGGCTGCGACACCTGATTACCACGAGAATAAGTAAAGTTTTCGCCAAATTTCCAGCGACCAGCGGTAAATTCGCTGTTGGCACGAATAGAATAACGCTTAAAATGCGTAAATTTCATCGTTCCTTGTTGGTTGAAATAGTTACCCGAAATGCTGAAGGTAGCGCGATCAGTACCACCAGATACATTCAAATTATGCTCGGTCATTGGAGCAGGATCATATACTTCATCCCACCAATCGGTACCAACCTGATTGGTTTTCATAATTAAATTATTAGGGTAGTTGTACTTGGATTCATCTACAGTATTAGAACCTGTTGGGTAAATATAAGTAGGAATTACAGGCTCGGCGCCTGTACCAAATGGATTATTTACATCCACAGCCAAACCAGCGTTTTTATACACCTTAAACAATACTTTTGCATCATCTGCGGTAGATTGCACCAAGAAATCATTGTACCCACCTACAGGGTTCTGGATACCATAATTGGCATCGTATGAAATCTTTGTTTTGCCCGCTTTACCTTTTTTTGTGGTGATGATGATAACGCCATTATTGGCACGTACACCATAAATATTAGCAGCAGATGCATCTTTAAGTATCTGAATACTCTCAATATCATTCGGATTGATCATATTGTTGAACTTATCCTGAAACTGCACACCATCCACCACAATAAGGGGATCATTACTGGTAGCAAAAGAAGAGAAACCACGAATACGAATATTTGTGCCTTCTCCTGGTTGTCCAGAAGTAGAAGTAACAACACCTGTGGCACGACCTTCCAAACGTTGGCTAAAACTAGCACCTGTTTGTGATTTTAGGTCTTCCGATTTGACAACTGAAACAGCACCAGAGATATCCCTTTTGCGTTGTGTAGTGTAGCCTGTTACAACTAATTCACCTAAAGTATTCGCATTGGGTACCATCGAAACATTGATGATGCTTTCGGAACCGACAGTAATTTCTTGTGGCGTATAACCTGTATAGGAAATGGCCAAAATACTACCATTCCTCACAGAAATAGCATAATTACCATTGATATCCGTAGCAGTACCATTGGCTGTGCCTTTTTCAAGTACGGCAACACCTGTAAGGGACTCCCCGTTTTCATCAATGATTTTACCTGAAATGCGTGCTTGTGCAAAAAGCACAAAACCAGATAGCACTAAAGGAATAATAAGCATCCACTGACGCAGATGGCTTACATTAATTAAGTTTAATATTTTTTTCATGTTAAATTAATCGTTCTTGATTGATTGTTAAATAAAAATAAGTGAGATAAATTCTGACAAACAAAATACCACTCCAAAATGGGGGGGACTGACCTGAGAACTCTTTCATACAATAGTTATAATAATACGTTAAATAAAGAAATTATATTAGCAATACATGGGTGACCTAAATATACGAATTGATCTCTAAATCTATATTTTCCTGAGACATCTCAAAAGTTAGATTCAATATAAAATATGGCTACAAAAAAACATTAACGATTAAAAAACTGCACCTAACAGCATTAATGCACAGAACTTCTAAAGACCAACAGCCAAAACCGTATTTAGTTAGTAACAAAGGAAGTATATTCGATAGATCGGTAGATAAAAAATTTATACTGCAAAGATACGCCACTTAAAAAAAAAAAC
>JAAFHO010000053.1 GCA_013297575.1 Chitinophagales bacterium | reverse complement strand
TTGAGCCTACATTTCTAGGACATGGTCAGTTAGCAACACTCGACTTGGGTTTTTCATTGATGTATTTTGTGGCATCGTGGTCACTTTGGCGGTACTTAGAAGCACCCAGCTGGCGTAATTTTTGGTGGCTCAACCTATGTTTTGGGTTGGCTTTTTTGAGTAAATTTGCGGCCATTCCACTCTATTTTGCTGCTATTGTATGTTTGCTTTTATTTAAGAAGCGGCAAGAGTTGTTGTTAAAACGCTTTTGGCTTAGCCCAATTTTGCTACTTTTTCTGATTTTTGCAGTTTATTTATTCCAAATGAAGTCTCCATCCAATGATGCTCAAATCAGTATGGCGCGCGAAAGCGTAAAAATACAAGCGCAATTGGATAAAATAGCGGGAGACTTGGGCACTACTAGGACACAAATGTTATCTGTTCAAGTACCTGCCTACGATTTTTGGAAAGGCTTTGGTATGCAGGTTTTTCACGCCATGTTCCAAGACATGTGGGAAAAAAAAGAATCGTTTCAATACCTAAATGGGGACTATTCGAGAAGAGGTTGGCGCACGTATTTTTGCTGGACTTTTATACTCAAATCTACATTATCGTCGGTACTTTTATTATGGATGGTGCTTTTTTTTACAGGCAAAGGCCATCTTAAAAAACGAGCCGTATCCAATAGCCGATTATCGATCATTGCGGCCTGTCTCTTTTTACCTCCTTTGTTGCTTTTTATTGCTTGTTCGATGGGTACAATCAATATTGGACACCGCTATATACTGCCTATTTATCCCTTTTTAGCCATGGGAATTGGTTATTTAATCACGTTGGTAACGCCCAAAACTCAACGTATTGTATTGATTTTATTGGCATTACACATTGTTAGTTCATTGTCCGTTTGGCCACACCATTTGACCTATTTCAACGAACTATCCCGCACTGGTTATCATCTCGCCGATTCCAATATTGACTGGGGACAAGATATGCTATTCTTAAAAAAGGATTTAGAAACACCTCGCGTACAGGAAACTAAGGTATGGGGCGATTGCTTTGGGGTAATTCAACCCATAGATTTTGGGATAGATTTGAATGCTATTCCAACCGACAGCCGTGAACAATTAGGCTCTGGAAAACACACCATCTACTTGAGTATTCATCGATTCCTGAATAAAAGTAGCGTACATCCCAAAGGGCTTTATCCTTGGTTGAATGCTTACGAACCCACGCGGAAAATAGGTTCTTCGATTTTGGTGTACGAAATAGATTAGTTGTTTTGTGTATTATCGGCGCGACTCGAGTCACGCCGATAATATATATGTATGCAAGAACTACATCTTCACGATCTTAGTCGTTTCCACAAATCCTTTATCCGTAACAAACTCTAAGAAATAAGTCCCCGCTGGAATAGTTGCGGCATTCACAAAAACACGCTGGCTACCGCTAATTTCGTTGCGTCCTTGTGCCATGATTTTTGCCATTTCCTTTCCAGCCACATCCAACAAACGAATACTTACCCGAGCACTTACTGGCATCGTAAAATCTACAGAGAACGACTCTTTTACGAGTGTTGGGAATACTACTACATCCGGTTGCTCTGCCACAGGCGTTACTACTGGTACGGATGTGCCTTTAAAATATGCAATAATCGTATCCGGTACGGTAAGATCAAGTTGGTTAATGATGGCCGACGGATTTGTAAAGGTATGCTGCTTGGCTTCCCAACGGTCGAAAGTATTGTTGCCAGCAGGTAAAGCCTCCAAACGCAATCCAATATTACCAAAAATAGGCGTTTCTATTGGTAAATTATTATAAACCAGCGAGTTGGCTTGAATACTTCCCGACAAAGGAGGATCTACGATGAATACGGTATTGAACGGCCCTGTCAGGTTATAGCAATCCACTAATCCAGTTGAAAAATAGTCGCAACGACGCTCAATAAAATTACGGAAGCGTTTCACATTGTTTTTCCACTGGTTTACAGACCCACCCCATTTTGCAATATGTTTGGGCATTTCTGGTTCGATACTGGCTACTACTTCATCAAAATAAGCAAGCATGTTTTCACAACCAAACGTAGATTTGCTCAAATCTGCCTGACGAGTAATCCAGTATTGGCGGAATTCTTCATTTCCTTGCAAAATATTTAATAAATCGAGGTGATTCTTTGGTTGCGGGTCAAATTGCGCCCAATTAGTCAGGTCAATTTGTTCCACATTGCAAGGTGGGGCAGTTGCGCTGGTATCCAAAATACCTGTATAGTTGATATAATAAGCATAGGTTGCATCTAAGTCCCAAAGGATATAGCCCCATTTCTTATGGCCGCCGTCGGGATTGTTACCACGCCACCAACCTGTATTGTAGTTGAGCCAATCGGAGGCATTGGAAAAAGAATTGACCAGCATATAATCGACTAAACTCTTATAATCCAATTGCTCTTTCACGGCATTGAAATTCGTTTGATCCGACATATCATTTGTTTTTACAAAATCAACGAGGTTATTCCAATCGGCAAATGCCTCTGCTTCGGAGGTTGATGCATATTCGGCCCATGATCCGCCCCAAGTAAGCAAATAGTCAATATCATATTTACCTTGACTATAATTATACTCGGTATAATCGTGGTCGTCGGGTAATTCACGAAGGTCATATACGCCCCAATATTTACCATTAATAAATGCAATGGCCTTCGATCCCGTCCTTACATCGAGGTGAAGATTACCCTTTTTGGCTAAGTTTTGGGTATAAGCATCGCGCATGTGCGCGGCGAGCGGTTGCGCGCCATTGCCCGGCCAATCGCTACCTCCTGGGTAATTATCGTCGCCAGCGGCACGCAAAATAAATCGTTGAAATTCATCTCGATCCGTAAGTCCGGGGAACAATACTTCATTCACGGCGGCATTCACCCCCATTTCATCGCGGCTAATCCAGTCGAGGCTGCGTTGGTCATTGACCCAAGAATCCTGTCCGTGGCTATTTAGTTCACCTGTTGTTCTTGCCACCCGTGTTTTGTCTGTGCCAAACAACTCTAAGGTACCCAATGGCCGCAAACCCTGATTGCCATTAGCCAATGCAGTGAGGTCATTGCCAGAAATGGAAACAACCGGAAGGGTATATGTTTCATTGATAAAGTAAGTATTAAAAGTCGTCAAACTGGGCAGTAGGTTAGGATTCGCGGGAAAAACCCTCGCTTTTATTATGTTTGTTGTAGATACAGTGATTGGAGTTACGTATTTAGTGGAAGTAAGCGTAGGCTCGTTACCCAATAAATTATAACGTATAATACCAGAATCTACTGCCGAGAATGTAACCGTTATAGCACTTGGGTAAAAACCAGCGACCATATCCATTACCGGAGGTTTGGCGTAATCTTCATAAAAAGGCGCGTTTGTATTGCTCGCTCCCGGTGTCGGCAAAGTACAGATACCCCAATCGCTGCCGCCATCGGCTTTACGACCATAGGAGTGGTGCCGTGCAATAGTTTTTACCTTTTTAAAATCAACGATTACACTTTGGGGATTGGTCAAGGTAATTACCTCTGCATTGTTTTTGGTTTGGGTAATCTTGAATGAAGCATGTAAAGTATCGTTTATGATAGCATTCCGCCCCGAACAATACACCAGTTTGTAACCACCAGCAGGGATAATAACTGCTTCGGAGATAGCCCATTTTGTAGGTTTGTCCATGTTGTCGCTGAGGTACCAACCTTCCAATGATACATCCGCAGCGGTGGTATTATGTAGTTCGATCCAGTCTTCGTGTTTGCCAAAATTGTCCAGAAACTGATCCATATTAGCAGCGGACATTTCGTTGATTATGATTTGACTGTGCAGGCGCGCACTGCCCCCTAAAAGTAGGAAAAAAAGTGCTAAAATGAAGGGTGTTTTAAACGTAGTAGTCATATTCGTGTTTAGATTAGTTAAAAAAATATTATGTTATTTGTTCCTCTTGTATTGTTCCGAGTATTTACGGGATAGTTCTTTTTGCTTATTGTCTAAATTAATCTCTCTTCCATCAATAAAAGCAGCGGTCACTTGATTGGTACGCATATCTAGGGCATCGCCTTCGCTGATAAACAAGGTAGCAGATTTACCGGTTTCTAAAGATCCATAATTCGCATCAATTTGGAGTATTTTAGCGGTGTTGAGGGTAATTGCAGCAACAGCAGCTTCGGAAGGTAAGCCAAAACCAATGGCTTGTCCTGCTTCAAAACTCAGGTTGCGTTGTTTCCACGCGCCATCATCGGAAAACGTAAAGGTGATGCCGGCATCGTAAAGTGTTTTTGCTGTTTTAAACGGTTGATCCACATCCTCGTCCTCGCGTGCGGGCAGGCGTTGCGTGCGATTCAGCATAACAGGAATATTATTATTTTTGAGCAAAGTTGTTTCCTGCCAAGCATCATCGCCGCCCACTAAGACCATCTTTAATTGGTTGGCTACTGCAAATTCGACCGCAGCGCGGATGGCTTTTGCTTCATTTGCATGGATATATAACGTTTGTTTGCCTGAAAACAAAGGTTTCATTGCTTCGAACCGAGGGTTACTCATGCTGGGTTGCTCCAACTGTGCATAGCCCTTTGCATCATTAAAATAGGCTTGAATTTGCTCTATATCTTTGGTATAGCGATCATTTCCCTTTTGCTCGGGGTTGCCAGTGTCCCATCCGCCCCAAGATCTGAGTGCTGGCCAATTGAGGTGCTGGCCTTCATCTGCTTTCACGGTAGCATCCTCCCAGTTCCATGCGTCCAACTGCACCACAGAGGATGATCCCGACAATGTTCCGCCAACAGGGCTGACCTGCGCTAATAAAACCCCATTAGAGCGTACCGTTGGCGTAACCTCAGAGTCTGTATTATAAGCAATAATGGATCGGGCGTTTGGATTGAGTGCTCCAGTTTCAGATTGATCGTTGGTGGCGCGTACGGCATCCACTTCCACCAAACCTAATTGTGAATCAGTAGCAATAAATCCTGGATATACATGTTTGCCCGTTGCATCAAATATTTTTGAAAACTGTGTACGATCAATTCGTATATTGGTAGCATCTGCTACCATGGTCAATTTACCCTTGTTAAAAGCAATTGCACTGGAAGTGATGGTAGTACCGTTACCGATATGTGCGGTAGCACCTAAGATGAGGATAGCACCTTTTTGAGGCGGGGCAGGTATGGGTGACTGTGCAAGGAGGGAAATCGGCACCAATGCAGCCGCTAATAAAGTATATAGTTTTGCCATGAATTTGAATTTTATCAGGGCAAATGTAAAATAAAATCAATCTTTTCCGGCCTTGGTATAAAGATTTGTATAAAAATGGCCAAATAGTGTACTATTTGGCCATTTTTTGGGCATTTGCCCGCATTAATTCTTCTCCTTTCTTAGCAGGGTTCTTTAAATATGCTGTAGCGGTAAGTTTTGCACCTTCCAAATTACCAATTTGGAAATGCGACCAAGCAATATAATACTGTGCTGGAATAGCATAGTCAGGATTACGGGAAACCACTAAGGGAGACAATATTTCCAATGCCTTTGTGTAGTTTTGTGCACCTACCAAGGATACGCCATAGTAAAAAACATGCGCTGGAACAGATTTGTCCAACTGGCCAAAACCGGCTGCCGCTGCCGCAAATTGGCCCGCTTGGTAATCATTGGATGCTTTTTGCAAAATGGTGGTAGCATCTTCACCGCCAGCACTGGCAAATTCGTTGGGATAAGGGATAAAGGCCATTGGTGCCTCCACAGCCTTATTTGGAGGCCAAAAATAAATGACTGCCACCACCATGATAGCAGCGGCGGCGGCAGCCATCAATGTTTTTGTCCAAATTGACCACCCGCCAGTATCGAAGCCACCTTTGTTCTTTTTAGCTTCTTCTTGTTGAAGTAATGCCTTCAACTGCGTGCGTTCATTGCTGATAATAGCAGCGGACACTTTTTGTTGAAAGCCAAATACATCAGCAAACGCTGGGTTATTAGCCACCAACAAATCCAGTTCATTTTTTTCGGCGGGTGTGATACGCCGACTAAAATACTGGTCTAATAGATATTCGTAACGCTCTTCCATAATAATTTTGATCAGTTACAGTGTTTCTCGTAAAGTTCTCTTAATTGGGTTAAACACCTGCGGCGCATTTGGCGAACCACATCACCACTGGCATAACCCGAAATTTCAGCAATTTCTTTGCTGTTTTTGTCGTGAAAAAAAGTCAGTCGAACAATTGATGCACAACCCTCGCCTAGTGTTTGAATAATTTTTTCCAAACAACTGTTGCGCTGAAGCCGTATCATTTCCTCCTCCGGACTGTCCATGAAGTCATTTAGGTCATCATCGGTGATATTCATTCCATCTGGTAAAGGCAGCGGTTCTCGTTTCTGCCCTCTAAGGCGTTCCCGTAGTACATTTCTTCCAATACCAAACAGAAACGTTGCAGGTTTGGCCGTCAATACAAGATTACCGGCTTGTATTTTTTGCCATAAAATTATACATGCATCTTGGTAAACATCCACGACTTCTGCCTCTTTGAGGCCCGTCCAGGATTTTGCCCAGTGCATAAATTTGTTTCTATTCTGATTATATAGGTCAGTAAAGCTAAAACCATCGTACATATATATACTCGCATTTATTTAGGGTGCAATGTAGTGTGATTGTTTTTATTTAATGGAGTAATTAGATGAAATGTGAACTTAGCGGGCGGTTTTTTTAAAAAATATTTTAAAGATAGAGATACATACGCTAAAATTGTAGCCTTGAACTACAGATGTAGCGTATGTATTTTGCCTTTTTTTTGTTATTCATGGGTCAATTAGCCCCAGCAATTAGAGGTACAAAAAACATAAATATTAGCGATGGCTAGCGCGAATAAATCGTTATATTAATAACTTATAGCATTGAATACTATCGGGAAATAGAAAAATATGTCAATATGCAATACATACTATAGGAGATTTTTGTTCCCAGTAATGCGCCTTTTGGAGCCATAATGGGGTAGTTACGATGAAAAAATGAAAGAAGATGGGACACGAGGTAGAAAAAAACGATTTATCCTCCCTTAAAAGTGTTTTTTAAGAATCTCTTCTACCATGGCAAGCCGCAATGGTTTGTGTGTAAAACCAGCCACTTCTGGAATTTTTTCTGCCCTCCTTTCATCTTCTGGATTGGTAGATGTGGTAATCATTACAATAATTATCTCATCTTTGGGGCTAGTAGTATCTAGTGCTTTGTATGCCTGCAAAAACTCCCATCCGTCCATAATTGGCATATTGATATCCAATAGAATTAAGATAGAAGGAACTGTGGTGTGTTCTGCTTCTGCCTGTTTTACAGTTCTTGTCAAGTACTCTATAGCATCTCGGCCGTTCAGCGCAATTTCGATATGCTCTGCAATACCTGCCCGTTCAATCACTAGGCGGCTCATAAAGTTTGTTGCGTCGTCGTCGTCGACCAGTAATACACAATTTAATTTCTTTTCCATTGGTATCTAAGTATTAAGGATGGTAAAATAAAAAATACTGCCTTCTCCGAGATTAGAATTGACCCAAATATTACCACCATGTACTTCAACTATTTTTTTACAGTGAGAGAGGCCAATACCAGTTCCTTCATAATCATTTCGGTTGTGCAGTCTTTTGAAAATAACAAATATTTTATCTTTATTGTTTTCATGTATGCCTATTCCATTGTCTTTTACTTCAAAAAGCCAAACATTTTCTTGCTGTGTCGCCGAAATACTAATTTTTGGCGTAATTTCTTTTTTCCTAAATTTCAAAGCATTACCAATCAAATTTTGGAATAATTGCCTTAACTCCGTAGAGCAGCCCATTAATTGAGGCAAGTTTTCTACTGTAATACTCGCGCCACTTTCTTTTACCGAGATAGACATATCTGCAAGAGCGTCTTGGACAATTTTATTGCAATTGACCAGTGTAATCACTCTTTCTTTACCGATTCTGGCATATTCTGACAAGGCTTTGACGAGTTCTTGCATACGCCCTGAGGATTGTATAATATAATCCAAATATTGGTCGCCATTTTGATCGAGTTGGCCAGTAAATTCTTCTTTGAGGAGTCCCGCAATGCTAATCAAATTGCGGAGTGGCTCCTGTAGGTCGTGCGATGTAATATAGGCAAATTGTTCTAGTTCTTTATTTTGGGCTTCTAATTTTTTATTTTGAGCGGCTATTTCTTGTTCGCTCTTCTCCCTTTCTGTAATATCCCTAATTACGCCGTCTATATGCGAAGGGCTGCCATCGGGGTTGTAAATTAAACGAGCATTGATCGAGGCGAACTTAATATTATTAGATTTCGTTTTGAATTTCAAATTATAGTCCCTTAACTCTCCCGATTGCTGGAGTGCTTCAATAAAAACGACTCTGTCTTTCGGGTCATAATAATACTCATATACCGATGTTTCTATCATTTCTTCTCTTGTAAATTCTGAAAAGTATTTGCAAGAAGGACTTACCTCCTGAATGATACCTGCTAAATCAACTTGATAAAATACATCTTGTACATTTTCAAAAATCGTACGGTATTTTGCTTCGCTTTCCTGTAATGCTTTTTCGGTTTGTTTCTGTAGTGTAATATCGCGAAAAGACCATACCCTGCCCACCACCTCGTCTCCAATTTTTTGAGATTGGGAATATCGTTCAAAAATTCGTCCGTCTAAAAAATCAATTTGGTCAAAACTAGATTCTTCCGGATTGGCATACAAATATGTCACTTTATTGATAAACTGCTCAGGATAAGTAAGCGTGGATAGTATATGTTTGATCGCAATCGTATCGTCTTTTTGGAACAGGAGATCTTCTGGAATTTGCCATATTTTTACAAATTTTTGATTCCACTTGGTTATTTTCCCTGTTTTATCTACAATAAGTATGCCGTCTGCGGTAGATTCTAGCGATGCATCGAGCGAAGAAATCGAGTCGTTCAGTGCTGCTTCGGCTAGTTTGCGCTTTGTAATATCGATACCAATACCCATTAGGCATTTTTCTGCTTCATAGTCTATTGCTCTGGAGTTAATATAGAATGGGATTTTCTGGTGCTCTTTGGTAGATAATTCTAATTCGATGCCCTGTAAATCTGTATCAGCAGCATTTTCGATCTGCTTTAAGATTAATCTTTGCTGATCTGATTTATAAAAGTTAGTGGGCGTCATTTGGCTTATTTCACCACTATTATACCCCATCACTTGTTCAAAATTTTTATTCCACCGTATAAATTTACCATCTCTGTTGAACAAGTAAAAAATGCCCGGTAAGCTATTGATAATGGAATCAGAAAGTTCTTTTTCTTTTTGAATTTGCTCGCGTGCTTCAATACTTTCGGTGAGGTCCCTGATTAAAGAAAGGAATCGGCCATCGGGCAATTGCTGCGACCGTACTTCTGTATGGATGTAAGTTCCATCTTTCTTGCGCATCATTCTTTGCTTCACAGTAGATGCACCCTTTTGCAGCACTTCGTATTGAATAGGTTTTGCGGTATATTCTTCCTTTGTTAAAATATCATACACGTGCATTTTTAACAACTCCTCTCGTTCGTACCCTATAAAATTTTCGGTACCTGCATGTGCATCAAGGATATCGCCAGTGGCACTGTATATCACGATGGCATCCACAGCCTGCTCTACTAAGGTGCGGTATTTGGCCTCGCTCATTTTGACTTCTCGTTCTATTTCTTTATATTCAGAAACATCAACTCCAGTTATAAGATACTGTCCTGCTGTTGTACCAGTTTTTGCTGTGAGTTGGATATGTTTCCGACTGTCTTTATTTTCGAAGACCACCGTACACTTTTGTTGGCATTTTTGCTGCTTTATTTGTTCCAAAAAGGAGTTAAACTCTTGTTGGGAATCCGAGGCGATCCAAATACTTAAATGCATACCTCTCGCAACAGATTGTTCTATCGCCAATAATTGTGCTGCGTAACGATTTAGGCAAGTAATAATACCTTGCTCGGAAAGGATAAAATAACCACATGGAGCAAAATCGTATAATGCTAAATATTTTTCAACCTCAGCTTCTGCTCTGTTTTGGGCATCTAATAACTCCTTTTGCTGTACTCCTAGATCATTCTGATGTGTTTCCAACTCTTCCAACAAATCATATACCTCAGATTCAGACCAGTTCTGTTCTGATTTAGCTGGTTTCTTTTTCAATAAATCCTCTGCTTTTTGACGCAGCGTTTTTATTCCGGAAATATTTTTTATATTTACCATAATTACCTCCTTTTTCGCAGTAAGAATTTTTTATTTAATAGACCTTAAGTACTTATGTCACTTTGTTTTTGTAACGGCAAAAATAAAGATTTTTTGATTCCTGCAATGCCCTTTTTGTAACCGTAATGGGGTCGATTACGGCAAAAAAAGGAAAGAAGCAAGGAGGGGGAAACCCATTTCGGCCAAAAAAATAAAGTGACATAAGGCCTAATGTTCAATCTTGAATATTGTTTTGATAGAACTAACCTAGGTACCACCTTTTTCGAAAACAAAAGTAAAAGTATATTGAATGTTTGATAAGTAGGTAGTTTTTTGTTTTTGAAAAATGTATTGCATGATAATATTTTTAAGCCATCATCGCTATCGTTGAACAATGCGTGCAATGTGCCGTTGTTGGTACTGAACAGTATTTGGCAAGTTGTCATTTATACAGGGGCAATATAGCCTAAAAATATTTACTCAAATACAATAATTATGTATATCGCTACATCCGATCTCTCCCAAATGGAGCAACGTTACCGTGCGGCTTTGATCAATTCGCTAGGTGGATTTAAAAGCGTTGTGATGATAGGCACCGCCGACCAGGAAGGCCATACCAATTTAGCCATTTTTAATTCATTATTCCATATTGGCGCAAATCCGCCGCTTTGTGGGCTTATTTTTCGCCCCGATTCCGTTGAGCGACATACTTTAACCAATATAGAGCAAACGGGTGCCTATACAGTTAACCACCTGAACAAGGAGATATACCAACAAGCGCACCAAACCTCAGCCCGATACCCCGGCGCTGTCTCTGAGTTTGATGCAACCGGACTAACACCGCTTTGGCAACCGGGCTACAATGCTCCGTTTGTTGCTGAAAGTCATCTGCGTTTTTACCTCGAATTACAAGAAAAAATTCCGCTCACCATCAACGGTACAATACTAGTCATTGGTAAAATTACGGGTATTTGGTTGCCAGATGGGGCTGTACAATCCGATGGATTTGTGGATATTGAACAGGCAGGTTCATTAACGTGTAGCGGTCTGGATAGTTATCATCGTACGGAGCGCATTGCTCGGTTATCGTATGCAAAAACGGATACCAAGCCTTATATAATCGTTTGAAAATCAAAATCTTAGAATAGTTGTATCCCTGTATGAAAGATAAAAATAACAAGCCTATTAAAAAAGAAAATTTACCACAAAAAATTTGCCCTACTTGTCATCGACCTTTTACTTGGCGCAAAAAATGGGAAAAAGTATGGGATGAAGTGAAGTTTTGTAGTGATAGATGTAAAAATCAGAAAGGATAAGTATGCTTAAGAGCGGAGAGGATTTGTATTTTTTTAAAATGAAAAAGGGTGCTTCACGTCACCCACTTTAAGATCATTAAAGTTTTTGATTGTAAGACCACATTCCATACCGTTTTTCACCTCTTTAACGTCTTCTTTAAAGCGCTTGAGTGACGAAAGTTCAGCATGTTGGCCTTGGTTGACCGGATAAATCACAATACCATCGCGGATAAGTCTGATATAGTGGTTTCTGAAGATTTTGCCTTCTTGAACATAGCAACCTGCAACTGTACCCACTTTTGTAATTTTGAATACATCGCGAATTTCTACTTGGCTCATGATCTCCTCTTCCTTCGTAGGCTCCAACATACCCTCCATCGCAGCGGTGATTTCTTCAATCGCCTCATAGATGATAGAGTACATCTTGATTTCAACACCTTCTTTTTCTGCTAATTTGCGGGCAGTGAGGGAAGGACGTACTTGGAAACCAACAATGATGGCATCCGAAGCAGAGGCAAGCATAACGTCGGAATCGACAATCTGACCAACTGCTTTATGGATCACAGTTACCTGGATTTTATCCATAGACAACTTCACCAACGAATCGGTAAGGGCTTCGATAGAACCATCCACGTCACCTTTAACGATCAACTTCAGTTCTTTAAAGTTACCCAAAGCCAAACGACGACCAATTTCATCCAAGGAAATACGCTTAGTAGCGCGGTTCGCTTGTTCGCGGAGGATTTGAGCGCGTTTTGTTGCTACTTCTTTTGCTTCTGATTCGGAAGCGGCTTCTTTTAGTTTTTCACCGGCCTGTGGTGCACCACCAAGACCCAAGATCAATACGGGCATGGCTGGCCCGGCATGGTTAATTTCCTTACCGCGGTCATTGAACATGGCGCGTACACGGCCAGAGTATTCACCTGCGATGATTGGATCACCTTTATCCAAGGTGCCATTTTCGATCAATACTTTGGTTACATAACCACGGCCTTTTTCCATAGATGCCTCCAAAACAGTACCCGTTGCACGGCGTTTTGGGTTGGCTTTTAGATCGAGGATTTCGGCTTCGAGTGCTACTTTTTCAAGTAGTTTATCAATATTTAAACCTTGTTTGGCTGAAATGTCTTGACTAGGGAATTTTCCACCCCAATCTTCCACCAAAAGGTTCATTTGTGCTAATTCATTTTTGATACGCTCCGGATCTGCACCCGGTTTGTCTATTTTATTAATGGCAAATACAATAGGAACACCGGCTGCTTGAGCGTGGCTGATGGCTTCTTTGGTTTGTGGCATAATAGCGTCATCCGCAGCGATCACAATAATAGCGATATCTGTTACTTTGGCACCACGTGCACGCATGGCCGTAAAGGCTTCGTGACCCGGTGTATCCAAAAATGTAATACGCTTTTCTTGCTCTTCTACCATCACCTTCACCTCATACGCACCGATGTGCTGTGTGATACCGCCGGCCTCTCCAGCCGCTACATTGGCTTTACGAATAAAGTCAAGTAAAGAAGTCTTACCGTGGTCAACGTGACCCATTACTGTAACGATGGGTTGGCGAGCGCGCAAATCTGCTGGATCATCATCTTCATCTTGTACTTCCATTTGCTCTTCGGCCGATACAAACTGTACCTCATGGCCAAATTCGCTGGCTACTACCTCGATAATTTCTGCATCAAGGCGTTGGTTAATGGACACGAAAATACCCAAAGACATACAAGACTTAATGATATCGATTGGTTTTACGTTGAGCAAAGATGCAAGATCGGAGACGGATACAAATTCGGTAACGTGGAGGATACCTGTTTGATCATTGGCCAATTCTGCCTGTTCTGCGCGTTCACGCATATTATCGCGTTTACCACGACGCATTTTTTGGCGTTTGCGGCTTGCACCTGCGCCCATACGGGCCATGGTTTGGCGGATTTGATTCTCAATATCTTTTTGAGAAACCTCTCTTGGTTGGTTTGCACCTGGTGCACCAGTGCCACTACCTGAGCGAGCACCTTGTCCAGTACCGCCGCCTGGGCGAGCACCTTGTCCAGTACCGCCGCCTGGGCCACGGGTATTATTACGATCGTTTGGCCTGTTGGGGCTTGTCCGCGTATTATTACTATTGCTGTTATTGCTACGATTACCACCGCTTTGAGCACCTTGATTACCCGACATAGAAGCCTGCAATGATTCGGCAGTAACAGGGCGTTGAACCTGTTTGCGTTTTCTCTTTTGACGGTCGTCGGCGGCATTGCCAGCCGTTTGTGGTGCACGTGGTGTGCCGTCTGCATTGAGTAATGGTGCTCTTTGACCAGCCTCACCACTTTGTGGAGCATTACCACGGTTGCGATCATCACGGCGTTGACCACTTCCTTCACCACCGGTATTAGGTTGGCCGGGGCGATTACGGTCGCGTCCACCGCGATTATTATTATTGCGGTCGCGTCCACCGCGATTATTATTATTCCCACCACTTGCTGGGGGATCCTTTTTGACCTCCAAATTAATGCGGCCAAGTACCTTCAATCCGCGCAATTGAGGCGAATCAGCGCGATAGAACTCGTCTCCACCAGCAGCACTTTCTTCGGCAGATATAGCTCCGCTCGAAGCAGGTGGTG
Source organism: Chitinophagales bacterium (assembly GCA_013297575.1). Lineage (GTDB taxonomy): Bacteria > Bacteroidota > Bacteroidia > Chitinophagales > Saprospiraceae > M3007. Next base: position 2,050 of record JAAFHO010000053.1, on the reverse strand, counting down.
TACCTGTGCTTTGCGGAGCAACAGGAACAGTTGATTGTGGAGTGGGCTTTTGCTCTTGTTTTGCTTCCTGTTTGGGTGTAGGAGCAGGAGGAGGTGCCTGTCGAGGCGCCTCTTTAGCAACAGGCTTTGGTTCTGGTTTTGGAGCGGGCTTTGGAGGGTTGAGATCAATCCTCCCTACAACGCGCAATTGGGGTAGCTCACGCCTAGGTTGCGAACGTTCCTCTTTTGGAGGTGAGGCCAAATCAGGCTGGGGCACTGATTCATCGCGTCCTGAAGGGGGCAATGTAAGTTTGGGTAAGTTAACCGGTGCAGGTGGGGGAGTAGGCGTTGGGCTTGCTCCGGGCATCTCTACCGGGTCTTTTTTCATTACAGGCCGAAGCAGTTTTTCTGCTTCTTTTTTGATAGCAATGTCTTTCTGAAATTCTTTATTCAGCACATCAAGCATCTCATTGGTGATCTCGGCCGTAGGTTTTTCTTCTAACCCGGGAAATCCCTTGCCATGAAGTTTCTCTACGATGGTGTGGAGACCAACGTTAAAATCTTTTGCTACCTTAATTAATTTTAATGCCATGCAGTTGTTTTTCCTACAGAAAAAGTACCTTTAATTACTTCATAATGAATGTGTTATACTCTTTCCGGGATGATAAAAATTTGTTGATATTATCTTTTGTGGGCGCTAGGCGCCTGTAATGCGAAACTATTTGAAGGCGAACGATATTTAAGTGAAAAGTAAGTTTTGCTTGAAAAGCGCCGCAAAGATACGCAAATTATTGTTTGCCTTTATATTTATTTTACGTGTTTCTGTAAAATCATTGCTTATTTTTGCGCCATGCAAACAATTATCATTGGCGGAGGTGCTGCTGGATTTTTTGGGGCTATCGCAGTAGCGGAGGCAAATCCCAATGCTCGAATCACAATTCTGGAGCGCGGCAATAGTTTTTTACAAAAAGTAAAAGTAAGCGGCGGTGGTCGATGCAACGTTACCCATGCTTGTTTTGACGTACGCGAACTCACCCGAAACTACCCGCGGGGCTCAAAAGAACTCGCTGGGCCGTTTACGCGCTTTGGGCCTACTGAAACCATAATGTGGTTCGAGCAACGTGGCGTTAAACTTAAAACAGAATCTGATGGCAGAATGTTCCCAGAAACGGATGAATCCCAAACAATTATTGATTGTTTGTGGCAAGCAACCAAAAAACATCATATTGACCTCAAAACCAGTTGCCGTGTGGATCAAATTTCGCCTATCCAAGGTAATCGGTGGCGTGTTACAACCGCGAATGAAGTACTCGAAGCAGATGCCGTATTGGTCACAACAGGTAGCAGCGAAGCCATTTGGACGATGTTGTCCAAACTCGGACACCGTATTGTGTCGCCCGTTCCTTCGCTTTTTACCTTTAATACCAAAGATCAACGCTTACAAAATCTTGCAGGTATTGCTGTCCCTAATGCGCAGGTTACTTTGCCCGATTTTAAACAACAGTCCAATGGGCCGCTTTTGGTAACGCATTGGGGCTTGAGCGGACCGGCAATACTCAAACTTTCGGCTTGGGCTGCACGCGAACTACATGCTATGAACTACCATTTTAAATTGACTATTAATTGGTTAGGTGATATTACCCAACATGCGTTGAACGCACAACTAATAGATATTAAGTCAGAATTATCCAAAAAACAAGTCATCGCAAATGCTCAGTTTGGCCTTCCTGCCCGACTTTGGCAAAGTTTGTGCGCCGCAGCGGGCATTGCCGATCTACTGCGCTGGGCCGATATGAATAAAAAGCAATTGAATGCGCTTTGCCAAGAATTGGGTGCTTGCGCTTTTGACATAAAAGGCAAAAGTACATTTAAAGAAGAATTTGTGACCGCTGGCGGTATTGATCTAAAGGAAATCAATTTCAAAAACTTTGAAAGCAAACTATTCCCCAATTTGTATTTTGCAGGAGAAGTCCTGAATATAGATGCCGTTACTGGCGGCTTTAATTTTCAGGCGGCTTGGACTGGCGGCTGGATTGCAGGGGGGAGCATTGGGGGGCGGCCGGCAATCTGA
>JAAFHO010000529.1 GCA_013297575.1 Chitinophagales bacterium | reverse complement strand
CTGTAACTGCTATAGTTTTCAAAGTACTAAAATCAACGCCTAAATCTGTGCTTCCCTTAATTGTTTTATTATAGTTATAATCATAATATTTTTTATTCTCACCGGTAGAACTGTTAGTATAATCTACATATTTTTTAACCTCTTCAACCTCCTCGGCATTTGCTATACGGACTTTAGTATCTGTACCAATATTTCCAAGATAACGACCATCTGCTGCAAAAAAGTACTCTAACCCCTCCAAATCAACACCAGAAATAGGCTTGTTTTCTGCAAAAGCATAAGTAGAATTCCAAGGATAACTCCCCATCAACGGATCCACACTCAAAAACCGCCCCACCCGTCCATCATATATCCTAAAACCATAATCCTGCTTCGCCCACTCATCATCATCTTCCTTGCCATTGAAACCAAAGCGGTACTTCTTCGGGTCATTCAGCGCGCTGGTACTCCACTTGGGCATATCCTGCCCGAAAGCGTAGTAGTTCTGTACCGAATAGATATCCGGCAGGAAATACTGCGGGTTATAGGTCGCGTCGGCGGTGGTGTCTTGGGCTATTTTTCGGTCGGTTACTACTACGAGTACGTTACCTAAGTGGTTGGTGAGTTCGTAGTGGCGGTTGCCTTTTACGCGGTAATAGTGTCGGTTCCAAGTCACTGCGCTATCTCGGTTGATGATGAGTTCGCCTATACGGGACGAGCCGTAAAGATACACTACATTTTGCTGTAGTGTACCTGCGCCCACTTGTTTATATACCGACATAATATTGCCTTGTGCGTCGCGGACATACCATTGCTTGGTGGTGGTGCCGCTGGCTGTGGATTCCTTACGCACGCGGTTGCCGGAGGCATCGTAACCGAAAGCGAGTTTTTTGGTGCCGCTGCTGATGGATACATTGGTTATTTTGTTATAGACGTTCCATGTGATGGTTTTGCCGCCTTCGGATACATCGCCTGTTAAGTTACCAATATTATCGTAAGTGTAATTGTTGGGAGCTTGGTCTTCCAAGTCATCTGGGAGCGTCGGCGTAGTATAAGTATCGTCAATATGGGTCAATCTATTTGGCTTTGACGGGTCGTCATACTTATAATTCAGATTATCCATATTAATCGCCGTAGAGGATTCACCATCGCGGCGCATAGATTTGATATTGCCGGCATAATCATAAGTCATACTCATAAAATAGCCGCTATATGGGCTAAGACCAAAAGTAGTACCGTTCCATTCCCATGCCTGTTGCTGTTTGAGGCGGTGGAGTACATCGTATTTATACACATTTCGGTGCGAACGGAAATTCATGCTGCCTGGTTCGCGGGTAGCGGTTATCATTTGTGGTATATTACCGTTGTAAAGTGGCTGTGCATTCGCTACGGTATAACCTGTGGGGTCAAATGGAGGTGCCTGTGTATTGTCGCCAATGGAATGGTAATCGTTTTGGCCATTTTTGGAATAATAGCCCAAAACGTAACCAAAAGCGTCGCGTGCCACGGGTGCATTGGTGGCACCGGGTTTGCCATCCTTGCCTATATCGTTATTTTGGTGTTTGAGTGTGCCACCATTCACGCCTTTTATCCATCCGTGTATGGTGTAAGCATAGTCGATACCTTGTACTTTTAGGCTACCCAGTTCAACACGCGACAGCACGTTATGGTAGTGGTAAAAGTACTGTGCTTCTTGTTCCCGCATACCGCTGTTGGGTGCAGTAATGGCTGTTGGGAAGCGGGAGGTTTGCACCCATTTGAGTTTATTATCAAGGTCGTATGCATAATAATGTATAAACTGATCCCAGCGTCCCTTTTGAAACCAAACGGTTTTTACATTACCGCTGATGAGTTCGTAGTCGTAATCGACTCGTTTTCGACCAAAAGTAACATGATCCTGGATCAGTATTTTTACATTGCCATGTATATCATAACTGTAGTGGGTGGCCTGCTCAAAAATAGGTATCCCACCTGAAGTGCCGTTGGTAGGTGAGTACATCACAGTAGCAATACGCCCGCGAAGGTTTTCTTGACCCACTGCGCCGAAGTAAGCATTGATCGTTGAATTATAGGCAATATCGTATCGGCTGCGTGTGATTTGGGATTTAGTACCACCGGCCACTAAAGTGAGGTGGGCGGCATAGGTAGTGGAGGTTGTGATGGTATCTATATTAATACTAGAGGGGATAGAATCCTGCCCAACCTCTACGACTCTATTCAGGTAATCATAGAGGGTATAACTGAATTTTTTCTGTGGTAGCTGGTTGGCGTTATGTGAACGTACTAATCTACGCATTTCGTCGTAAATCATACGTGTTCGTCCTGCATCGGGTGACCACTGATAGGTAACTTGATTGAGTGAGTTGTACTGGTAGTAGGTTGGGAATTTATGGGCTGGGTAATGTGCGGGGGTGGTAGTATTGACACCTGCTACTTTAGGGTAATGGTTATTGGCTCTGTATTTTCTTATGTTGGTGAGCGTATTGGTCGGCCCTAGTGCGCTGGAGAACAAAGTATAGTTGATTCCATTAGGCGGAATGGTTTTTATGAGGTTATTGGCTTGATCATAATAATAAAGCGTAAAGTGATATAAACTGTCTTGATAAGAAACAGCAAATTGCTCCACTGCTTTCATGCACTTGGCATAGTAGAGGTTCCGCGCTACTGTGGTTAGTGAGTCTTTATAGAACTGGTAACGGGTCAGTGTATTTTGGGCTGCTAGATTGCGTAGATACTGCGCACATGAGTTAAAAACAGGTACTGAGGTACTGGCGGTCTGCTGACAGAAGGCACAATTTTGGAGTTGGGAAGATACAGGCGGCGTGATTATTGCTGGCCCATATGGAAATGTAGTAGCACTTCCTTGTAAGGTATCAATAAAATTCAAACAACTCAATACTGTACCCACATATTCTGCCAATCCACGGAAATTACTTGCAGCTGCACAACTGTAAAATGCTTTCAAGGTGTCCACTTTCAGGTCAACAAAACCGTTATCTCCCAGATAAGAGAGGGGATTCGGTGTTGTGTAGAGGTTAATATTTGCCTGGTTAAAAACGGCCATGTCATTGATACTTGGAAACACCTTACGTTTGGTTTTGTAAAGTGCTGCTGTTAAGTTATGGCAGGGTTCGGCGGTTTGGTTGTTGTAATCGTTTGTGAAATTATTTTGGGTAAATTGGAACGGATCTGTACCGATACAACCGTTATAGCAATTGTTTGTGATGGCTGTACTTACGCCTTCTTTGTACAAAACTTCGCTCTTTAAAGCGAGGTATAATGCTTTAAAAGCCTCCCATTGTTTATTTCGGATGGCTGGAGTTATTGTGCCCGAACCAAACGGCTGTCCGTCGATACATGTATTCAGGGTTGTGGTATTGGTAATGGTACAAATCGTGCTACTCGCATTGAGGCGGATAATAATTGCAGCGGCTCTCTTCAAAGTGGTGTTAATAAAAGCTGCATTGTTTGCTTGCGTGTTCGCCCCAAAGTTCCAGGTTAGATTGTAATTCAGCGGATAAGTATTTGGAACAGAGGTAGATTCGTAATACTTTCTAAAGGCAGTAACCAAGTCGTTCCATCTAGAGGTGGTATTATAAACAGAAGGATCGCTTGTAAGCGAAGGAAGGTTCAATAGCCCCGCTGTATTGGCCTTTGCATAAGTCATGGTAATACCCAAATCCCGGACATGCTGATAAGCAGTATTGGCTGCACCGGAACACCATGTCCATTGGCAATATTCGGGGTGCAATTGTACCAATGTCTTAGCCCAAACAGGTTGGAAATTTTCGATAAACTCTTGCAGCGACAACTGGTTGACGCTTTTGGCAACACCATTAATATCCACTGAAATAATATTATTGTTTTCATCTCTATAGACCAACCCAGCGTGTGTCCAGTCCCTTCGAGTCGTTGTGCTACCGACCAAAACATCAGGGAACTTGTTCGTGACCGTATTGTTAAGGATAGAAAGCGGGTCATTACAGAAGTAAAAAACGGGTAATGAAAGGGTATCATACGCTACTGAATAATTGGCGTACTGGCCACCCAAAGCCATATCATCGGTCATCGTTTGGTAAGCAATATCGCAAACAGTGGGGGTATTGCTATCACAAGCCGCTGCGTAAACACAATTGAACAGGCTATCCAGTTTGGTGGTGTCCACTATACCACTTGCATTTACATACAGCAGCATTTCGTCACTACAATCGGAGCAGAGGATATTACAGTTGAGTGTATCTATTTTTGCATCTTCTTGTGCCTTCAATGTTGTCCAAACGTTACAATTTATGTCTTTGGTATAGGTAGCAAT
>JAAFHO010000527.1 GCA_013297575.1 Chitinophagales bacterium | reverse complement strand
TGCCAAATAATAAGTTGCGGGCTCAAAAGCTTTTTTATCCCAAAAAATATCCGTTTTGTTCCTCACAGTACTACTACCATACAAACTAAAGCGCATTACATTTTTATCCTTAAACAGGCGGCCACCAAACATCAGGTCAAGGCTGTTGTACCCTTGTGTCCCAAAGCCCAAATCCGCTTGTGTATAAATAGGGCGATCGGTCTCCTTAATGATGATATTGACCACTCCCGCACAAGCCTCATTACCATACATCATACTACCTGATGTTCCATACAACACTTCAATGCGTTCTGCTTGCCGAATAGGCAATTGAGCCCCGATAGGCATGCCCAGCGCAACGAAGGGCTTAATAGGAACATCATTGATCAGTATTTTCACATATTGGTTGCCACTCAAACCACGCATCATAAAGGTTTCACCTTCGGTAGCGTTGCCCGGTTGAGATACCCGTATGCCCGGTGCCGCTTTGAGTACATCGGTGAGGGTAACAAAACCGTACCGCAATATATCCTCGGAAGTAATAACCCAAGTAGAAAAAGGTAGGTCTCCGGGCTTCTCTTTTACCCTTGATACCGACTGTATGACCTCTTTATCTTTAATTTTATAAAAGGAAAGGATATCGTTCTCATTCAATTGCTCCGGCCTGAGCAACATAGAAGTATCCCGCTGGGCACCAGCCTCTTTTGCACAAAACAAAAAAAGAACGATAAATACGGTGCAGACCTGTGTAAACTGAAAAAATTTGGATGTATTCATTTCAAGTGCAAAAAAAGCACCTTTTGGCGAATTATCCATTCTTTATTTAAAAGGAATTTTGTTGAGGACTGAGATTTTCATGGCTGAATGCAAAAAGAGCCACCTCAATTGCTTGAAGTGGCTCTTTTTTATACTATTATAGAACTAATCGTAGATGAAAGGCAAAATCTTTGCGTCCTTTGCAGTAGAAAGTGTCATCAACGTTTTGAGACGCTCGATTTCTTCGATTTGGCTCAATGTTTTGAACAACAACTGCTCGTAAGAAGGAATATCTTTGCAAATCACTTTGATTAATAGATCGGCCTCACCGGTGATGATATAACATTCTGTTACTTCGTCTATTTTCTCGATCTTGGCGAGGAAACGATTCAAAGCATCTTCTTGCTTCCATGCTAAAGTAACCAATACAAACGTTTTAACGTTCAAGCCCATTTGAATCGGGTTTACGTTAGCATGATAACTCTGTATGATGTCACTTTGCTCTAATTTCTTTACACGCTCAAGGGTTGGTGCTGGTGACAGCCCAATTTTCTTGGATAGGTCAAGATTGGTAATTTTGCTGTTCTCTTGTAGAATCCTTAGGATTTTTAAATCAATCTTATCAAGTTTCTCCGACATAACTATTTTAATGTTTATGAAATTTTATTTTGTTTAGTAAATTTCACGCAAAGATACAATGTCAAAAAATATTGCGCAACTTTTTTTTTACAAAACCTTTGTAAATTTTGTAAAACAAGTAAAATAAGGCACCTGTAAGCATAATATTCCTTTTGATAAGCGTACTTTTGAAATTATGGCCTAATAAAATTTATTGTTTTTGCAGTTTATTTCAGTATTAAACCAAATTATTTACGGTTTGGTTCAAATTATTCATCATTACTCCTCTAAATTTAACACCAAACAATATTCTTCAACTTAATGTTGTTTGAGATAAAACGATATTCAATATGAGACTTAAGTTTACCTTTTTAATACTCCTAACCGCCACTTTTTTAGCAGGTCAATCTGCTACAAACCTCAGTGCAATCATCAATCATTACACCCAATGGGTTGCGTATGATTCCTGTTCGTCAACACTCACTGTAGTGGATACCGTAGGTTTTTCGCCGGGTTCTAAAATACTACTCCATCACACGCAAGGTGGCACCATTAATACTACAAATACCGCCCAATTTGGTACAATCACCAATATTCAAAATACAGGCAGGTATGAAATAGGCGAAATTGTGACCCGCACGATAAACACTTTAACACTAAAAAACAGACTGGTTTATCCTTTGCTCGACGATGAATCTGCTCAAATTGTCTCTTTCCCTGAATACGGAAATGCTATTGTATCCGATACCTTACGCCCCTTGCCTTGGAATGGTATTTTAGGAGGTATTATCGCTTTTAAATGTACCGGATCACTCACCATCAACGCTCCGATACTGGCCGATGGCGCAGGCTTTAGGGGCGGCTATTCTTATGTTGCCCCAACAAACAATTGCTCTTGGTTAATCGCTAAAACTGGCTATCTCTACGCGCTAGGCAATTGGCGTGGCGGTGTAAAAGGGGAAGGTATTGTCCCCGGCCAAACAGGACAAGAACTCGGGCGTGGCCCACGTGCCAATGGCGGCGGCGGCGGCAACGACCATAATTCAGGTGGCGGCGGCGGATCTAATACGGCTAACGGTGGACAAGGCGGCAACAATAACGAGCCTTCTACTTTTGGCTGCGACGGGCAATATCCGGGCTTGGGCGCAAAAGCCATATCGAACTCAACTGGTCGATTTTTCCTCGGCGGCGGCGGCGGCGCAGGACATACCAACAACCTACTCACTAGCGATGGTGGCGCAGGTGGTGGTATCGTATTTATCGAGGCCAATAATATTGCTGGTAATAACCCAAAGATTTCTGCCAATGGCCAAAATGGTATGAATTCCGGCGGTGATGGCGCGGGTGGCGGTGGCGCAGGTGGATCTATTTGGTTGAAAACCAGTCTTTTATCTCCCAATGCAATTGTACGTGCTAATGGCGGCAACGGCGGTACTGCAACCGGACAAAATAGCAATAGGTGTTTCGGCCCCGGTGGCGGTGGCGGTGGCGGACGTATCATCACAAATCAAACATCGGGTAGTTTACTGGTACAAGGAGGTGTTGCTGGGACTGTAGTCGCTTCAACAAATAGCTGTAATGGCACTACAAATGGGGCAGTTGATGGCCAGGATGGCTCGGTGCAGTCTTTTTCTGCTATCCCTACTGGTACTTTTCCTAGTTCCGCCCCATCTGTCATTAACGAGCCTTTATCCGTGAGCGTCTGCGCTGGAGATGATGCTGTGTTTTCTATTGCTACCAACCCTGTAAATCCCAATGGTTTGCAATGGCAAGGCTTGGGCACAACAGGCTGGGATAATATTGCTGGCGCAACGACAAATTCCTTAACTATTAATAATGTACAAGCCAATACACCTACACAATACCGTTGTGTGGTGGATGGCGGCGGTTGCTTTTTCTTTAGTTCTGATATTGCTTACTTACAAATAACGCCTGAACCTGTGGCGCAATTTACGGGTGTGGCTATTACGCCGGGTACTTATCAATTCAGTAATCAAAGCCAAAATACAAATGGTAGTGCTTTTTGGGATTTTGGTGATGGCTTTTCCACTACCGATGTCTCCCCTATCCATTCGTATCTGGATAATGGCAATTATACGGTAACACTCACCGTTTGGAATGCTTGCGATACGGTATCAACTACCCAAAATATTAACCTTTTGTTGCCACCTAATGCTGCTTTTATTGTGCCGGATACAACTACTAAATGTAATGAAGCAGAGGTTTTATTTATCAATACTACCAATGGCGCGGTGGGTTACAATTGGACATTTACAGGCGGCAGCCCCAGTACTTCTTCCGCCTTTCAGCCTAGTACAACTTACTCTAATTCAGGTAATTATACGGCAAGGCTTATTGCTACTAATGCCGCAGGCAATGACACTATGGAGCAATATTTTTATGTACAAATTTTGAGTTTTCCGGTGGCTAGTTTTGTAGCAATTGACGTTCCGGGTGGCACTCAGGTGCAGTTCAATTTTACGGGTAGTGATGCGCTGTATTATACATGGACTTTTGGGGATGGGACGCCTGCTTCTTCGGAGCAAAGTCCTTTGCATACGTTCCCGCCGGGCGATGAAGATTATATCGTCCGATTACTGGTGCAAAACGAATGCGGTGCTTCTATTTTAGAGCAACCGGTTAATGTAAATGATGAGAGTGTAGCGGTGGAAACGCCTGCGCAAACACAGCAAGTAGTGCTATTTCCTAATCCTGCACAAAATGGATTTTGGGTGCAATCGGGCATACCAATGCAGAAGATTACTCTAACAAATGCCTTGGGGCAGCACCAAAAGGTGATAGTGGGAAATGGTGGTTTGCTGCAATATTTTGATACGATTGGGTTGCCCGCTGCTTTGTATTGGGTGAAGGTGGAATTGTTGGATGGAACTGTGGTGGTGGTGGATATGGTGTTGCGTTGAGCATCGGGCGGTGAGCATCGGGCGGTGAGCATCG
>JAAFHO010000526.1 GCA_013297575.1 Chitinophagales bacterium | reverse complement strand
AACTCATGGGTGACGTTGGTGAAAAAGTTGGCTTTTACCTGCTCCAAAGCCTTGACACGCTCGTTCTCGCGGTATTCGAAGGCGAGTTGTTCACGCTCTTTTACCCGTCGAATTTGAAATTGGTAAGCCCGAAAGCTGCCCCAAGCGAGCAACAACAGGTAACACAGATAGGCCCAATTGGATCGGTACCAAGGCGGATGAACCACTAAGATGAGCGATTGCGCTTCGCCCCAATCGCTTTCGCCATTGTTGCCCTGCACCAGCAGCGTGTAGCGTCCTGGCGCGAGGTGGCTGAAATGCGCGAATCGGTAGTTGCCCGTTTCTACCCAATCTGCGTCGAGTCCCACGAGGCGGTATCGGTATCGGTTTTTGGAAGGGTCGGTGAAATCGAGGGCGGCGAACTCAAAGGAGATGTTGTTTTGGTCGTGCGAAATTTCCAGTTCGCGCAAGTTTTCGGGGCAGGCGAAGGCAGATTTTTGGTGGTTGATCTCGATGTTAACGATGAATACGGGCGGCAGCGTGGTGTCGGTGCGCAGTGTATTGGGGAAAAAACGGTTCAAGCCATTGATGCCGCCGAAAATGAGTTCACCGTTGTCGTTTTTGCAAAAAGAAAAGGTGTTGAATTCGTTGTCCTGCAAGCCTAGCGCGGCGGTGAAGGTAGTGATGACAAACTTACCGTCTACGTTCTTTGGTGCCACGATTTTTGCCAAACCTCGGTTGGTGCTGCACCAAAATTCGCCCGCTCGACTTCCAGGGAGGATGCCATAAACGACATTATTCAGCAGTCCGTCGGCGGTGGTGATGTGGCGAACTTTGCCCGTTTGGGTATCCAAAATATTGATACCGCCGCCTTTTGTGCCAAGCCAAAGTTTGCCGTCGGGCGTGGGCAGGATACAGGCGATAGAGTTGTAGTTGAGGCCGTCGCGGTTCAATGGATCGGCTGTAATTAATTGAAAATCAAGCCCTTTTGCCGATGGAATAGCCTTGACCAAGCCCAACTGTGTACCCATCCAAATCGTGCCTTTGGCATCTTCTTCAAGTGCAAGGATGCGCAGCGCCTTGACCTGACCGCCAAAAAGGTGTCCGTATTCATAATAATCAAAATGCTCGGTAACTGGGTCAAAACGGACGAGCCTACCGCCAGTGGCCGCTACCCAAAGCCGCCCATCGCGGGTGTGGAGCATCGGGTCGGAAAAGTCTAGCGTGGCGGTGAAATCGTATTTTTTGTCGGCTTTTTCGAAGTTGCCGGGCGGATAGTGGAGGAGCGAGGCCGTAGTGGACTCTGCCTCGCTCCCCAGCAACCAAGTCGAGCCATTGGTATCGAAAAGGAGGTTCGCTTGCCGGAAATTGAGGTCATTGGGGGGCTTATTGGTAATGGTTGTTTTGGATAGTTGGCGCGTTTGCGGGTCGTAGTTATAAATCCAGTACAGTTTTTTGACAAAATAGCGACCTCTGTTGACCCAAATTCTGCCCAGACTCTCACCTGCTGCCCCAGCATTGAAACTGCTTTTCATCGGGTTGTATTTCCGCAAGCCATAGCCATAAGTGCCGACCCAAAGGTTGCCCGCTCGGTCGTGTTCGAAGCAGGTGACAACCTGATCAAATTCCACTGTGGGTTTACTCATATCAAGGTTTTCGCCGGGGGACAAATCCCACACCTTGTTGTTTTGCGATAGCCAACTATGTCCTGCTTTGCCCCGCGCTAAGCGAAGCCAGCGTTCTTCTTTCCGCGATTTTGGATTGGGATAAACTTTGATTTGCCCCTGCCGGATTCGGACAAAGTCCAACACATCATCTTGCCCAATCGTGCGGTAAAACCACATATCGCCGCCCAGTGCCTCGTCGTTGATGGCGCATTCGGGCATCTGAAAATTTAGATTGGGCATGGACAGCACGTGTTCATTGAACGGGTGGTAGGCCAGTGTTTTTGGGTCAAAAACAAACTGGCGGCGGTTGGTCGTGAGCAACATTTCGCCGTTGGACAGGCGCAGGAGGTCGAGTAAGCTTTCGGCCACAATGTCGTTTCCGAAGTTTTTTTCAATGGACACCGGCACGGGCATCGCCTGCGCGGGCATGGGCGGGGCATCGGCGGGTATGCCATTTTGCCATTTTGTTGGGATGGGGATACGCCACAAGCCGCCGCCGTGCTGCGCAAACCAAATGCTGCCGTCCGGTGCCTCTTCGATGCTGCTAATTTTCGCGCTATCGAAGAGTTTGGAATCGGCGGTGATGATAGGAAAATGGTGAAAACGCCCGCTACTCGGCTCGTAAACGTCCACGCCCTTGGAGTCCAGCCCCACCCAAAGCCAGCCCCGCGCATCCTCGAACAGGACGGTGGCTGTGTTCCCAGAAATGGAATACGGTTCGAAAGGGTTATTGGAAAAGACCTTGAAATTGTATCCGTCGTAGCGGTTCAGCCCATCCTTCGTGGCCACCCAAAGGAAACCGTCGCGGGTTTGGCAAAGATCGAAGATCATGCCTTGCGAGAGCCCCTGCTCGATGGTGAGCGATTCAAATTGGGTATTTTGCGCCCCTGCACATATAGAAAGGCAGGTCAAAAATCCCCAAAAAAAGAATCTAAGCCAAAAACGGATCATGGTTGGAAAAAATGCAAAGTTAACAAATTCTCGGCTTCTTCATGATCGTTAAGTACTTGATAGTTTTTAAATTTATAGCATAGCCGCATTGCCCCGATCTCCATCTTCGTCATCTGCTTCGCCAGCACCCCAAACGGCATAATCAATTCATATTACAACAACATAAACACGCCCGATAGGTCAAATTACCTACGCACTGTACTGTCCTTATCTGGATTTCAGGAGGGGTGATACCCAAAATGAAATGAGCCGCCCAGTACATACCGAGCGACCCATTTTTTATTCAGATGTATTAAAAACTAATAACTCAATCTAGTCATTTTACCACTACCAGCGTCTTAGTCACCATACCATCGCCTGTTTTTAAACAAATTCGATAAAAACCTATTGCAAATTCCGACACTTGAAGCGTGCTGGTACGCTGCTTATGCGCAATCACTTGCTGCTGTACCAACCTGCCCAACGGGTCAAATACCATCAAAGCGCCGCCACCCGCACCCACACCTTCAATACTGACTGTCACAGCAGAAAGTGCGGGATTAGGGGCTATTACAAGATTAAGATTACTGCTACTCTGCGGTATCTCTAAGGCTGCATCTCGATCCTCCAATCCTGCATTACCTGCCATAAAACCGCTACAATCTACGTTTACCGTAAAAGTACACTCTCCACTTTGACCATTCGAGGCAACCGCCCTAAATGTATTGGTTGTAATACCCGTAGGGAACGCAGAACCACTTGCTAAACCCGATACTAAGAACGTTGATAACGTACCCGAACAATTGTCTTTGGCTGTGGCATTTGGAAAAAACGCAAAACCTTTGCAAGGAAGACCAGTGCCGATCACTACTGCATTCGGAGGGCAAGTCACCACCGGTGGTTGGTTATCCACTACTGTAACCACCATCGTACAGCGGCGTGTATTGCCCGCAGCATCCGTGGCTTGGAAGACGACATTTGTGTTGCCTACCGGAAAAGTAGCACCGCTCGCCAAACCGCTCACTCGGGTTGACGTACCTGTTAAAGGTGCACAATTATCCGTGAAAGTAGGATTGGTGTAAGTTGCCACAGCGTTGCACAAATTAGGTGCTGTATTGACACTCATCGCCGGTGGGCAGGTCATCGTGGGTACTTCCTTGTCGTTTACCGTTACCCTAAATGTACAGGTTCTGGTCAGACCTCCTCCGTCGGTAGCCCTCCAAGTTACTGTTGTATTCCCTTTTTGGAAGGTCGCTACGCTGCTCGCACCACTCGCCGTTGGCATCGTACCGCCACTTACCCATTGAGGTTGCCCGACAGGCAAACCACAATTATCTGCACCTTTTGGCGAAGGATAAGTGACTACTGCACTACACTGTCCAAGATCGGTATCACGCGTTTGAGTAGCCGGACAGGTTATCGTCGGTGTTTGGTTATCGGTAACAGTGATGTTGAACGAGCATGTTTTTGTAAGTCCCGACCCATCGGTGGCCTGCCATGTAACAGCGCTAACACCTTTGAGGAAAGTGGAACCACTTAGGCCGCCCATCACGTGGCTGACACCCGCAGGTCCGGTCAGTGGGCAGTTGTCCGAATACGTTGGGTTGTTGTACACTACTACTGCATTACATTGACCTTGGTCGGCACTGCGCACGATATTGGCTGGGCAAGTGATGCTGGGTGGCTGTGCGTCGGTCACTGTTACCGTAAAACTACATACAGCAGAATTACCTGCTCCGTCGGT
>JAAFHO010000525.1 GCA_013297575.1 Chitinophagales bacterium | reverse complement strand
AAATACGGCGACAGAGCGGATGCCTATGTAGCAGCCGTTAAAAAAGCCTATCCTGACGCTAAAAAACCGTCTGAAATGCTGGATATTGATCTTATTTTCAGACCAGGAGCAGTGGCACAAGCCAATGGGAAATCGGCTTTGACGGGAGGCGCAAATACCTATATGTATTTGTTCGATTGGCAGTCGCCGGTTATGGATGGAAAATACAAAGCCGTACATTGTATGGAAATTCCGTTTGTATTTAACAATATTGCGCGGTGTGAGGAAATGACTGGTGGTTTTCCAGCAGCATATACTTTAGCCGATAAAATGAGTCAGGCTTGGATCAATTTTGCAAAAAAAGGCGATCCCAACCACAAGGGATTGCCACAGTGGCCGCCATACAACGCACAAAATACGGCTACGATGCACTTTGATAACAAATGTATTGTGCAGCCGCAGTTGGACAAAGAATTGATGGGATTTTAGTTCAATCACACACCAATAACACCCCAAAAAAATGATAAAAAAAATCCTTTACGCGCTCCTATTCGCTTTAATTGTATGGCTTTGCGCCATTTTTGTGCCACGAACGTATCCCGTGCCGCCTTTTGAAAAACGGGCCACGGAACAATACTGGCAATTACCGACGGGTTCGCGGATCGGTTATGTCAAGTTACCCGCCAAAGGCATCAAAAAACCGTATCCAATCGTGTATTTGCACGGCGGCCCAGGCGGTTTTATCACAGATTATATGTGTAATATGCTCGCGCCACTCACCGACGACGGTTACGATGTATATCTGTATGACCAAATCGGGAGTGGCCACTCGGATCGGTTGAGTAACTTGGAAGATTACAGCGTAGATCGCCATAAACGCGATTTGGAAGCCATTTTTCAGCAGATACAGACCGAAAAAGTTATCCTTATTGCGCAGTCTTGGGGTGCATTATTGGCTATGTATTTTGTGGCGGATCATCCCAATCAGGTGGATCAGTTGGTGCTGACTGGCCCCGGCCCGATTTATCCCATCAATACAGCACTCCGCGACATAAAGCCGCCGGATAGTTTGCAGATCAAAGCCCCTGTTTTTAGCAATCAGCAGGCCAATGCAGCACTCAACAATATCCGAACAAAGGCAATGGCTTGGTTTGCGGTAGCATTCGGCTCAAAAATCGCTTCCGATCAAGAAGCCGACGATTTCAATACTTATTTGACCAATGGAACCAATAAATCCACTGTTTGCGATACGTCCAAAGCGGTAAAGGCACCAGGTGGCAGCGGTTTTTATGTTTCAGTAATGACGATGGAAAGTTTGGCAAGTATGCCCGATCCGCGCAATCAATTGCAAAATACAAACGTACCACTTTTGCTCATGCGCGGCCAATGCGACAACCAGAAATGGGGGTTTCAAACTGAATATTTGGGGTTATTCCCGCAGCATCAATTGGTCGTTATCCCAAGTGCGGGACATGTTATTCCCTTGGAGCAACCAGATCTATATTTGAAAACGATTCGGGATTTTTTGGAAAAGAATGAAATTAGCCAATGAGGAACGAGAACGCCATAAAATGTCGTATTTTTGCCTAAATATTTTAAAATATGAGTACATCAACAAACGCTTATGTGATAGGAATCACTAAACTACCATTTTGGGATGTTGACTTTGATCGGCTCGACGCGGAAAAAGATTGCCTTTTTATTTTAGAAAAAGTGTTCAATTATGCACCTTGGATGGATTACAAGGCTGTGTTTGCTCATTACGGACAGGAACGAATACGTCGGGAAATTATCAACGCGGCTTATTTAAAAAAGGATGTTTTAGTCTTTCTTTGCTTAATTTTACAACTGAAACCCACTGATTTCTCATGCTACATGAAAACACAGTCGCTCCCAGTACTTTGGGACTATTAAAAACCTTAATGAGTATGGAGGTTTTGAAACCTTTTGCTCTTGTTGGTGGCACTAATCTATCCCTAAGATTAGGCCATAGGATTTCAGAGGACTTGGATCTATTTGCAATAGAACCGTATGAGAGTGATGTAATAGTGCAGCCACTTATGGCCTTATTTCCAGGTGAAATCACTATTATTGAGCAACGAGCGCACACATTACTTGCATACGTGCGTAACGTCAAGGTAGACATAGTGTTGCATCGTTATCCCTATTTACAACCTATTGAAACCATTGATGGAATCCGATTTGCTTCTGTTCCAGATATTGTGGCGATGAAATTGAACGCAGTTACCCGCCGCGGGGCAAAAAAAGACTATTTCGATCTCGCTGATTTACTCGATCTGTATTCCCTTGCAGAAATGCTCGGTTTTTTTACCCAAAAATATACGGCAACAGACATAGGTTTTGTTATTCGATCTTTGGTTTATTTTACAGAAGCCGACCGATCCCAAGATCCTATTATGCTCAATAATAGCAATTGGGTACAAGTAAAAACTAAAATAGAAAAGGCTGTGCAAGTATATTGGAATGCCTGATGGTAACTTTGATCATTTTGAAAAAGGGCTTGAGCGTGTTCTACTACGACGGTGTCCCAACATTTTCCTTGTCTTGGCTCATAGATTCCCAACCTCATATCTGCTTAAAACACCCAAGTAGCCAATTTGTAAATTATCGTAAAAACTTAGCCAGCGCATCGGACGAAAAAACGGCAATGGCAGGGCAAAACAGGTCCTTATTTGGCCGAAATGCGAGCGGCTAAGTTTTTACAAATTATCCAAAATAAGCCAAACCCAATGCTAACAAAATCAAAAAGAAAACTACAAGGACGGTCTCCCATGGATGGCGCATTTGGTCAAAATGCGCCACCCATTCCCTATTACCCCTAACCCCTAAAACAACCCATAATACATTTTCAAAGTTGGATCCGTCTCTTTTTCCTTAATTTCGTCGATAGCCACCTGAATTTCGGCAGCCTTGGCATCATTGCCTTTTTCCTGAAAATAGTTACGTGTATCCGCCAACGCCTTAGTGGAGGCAAACCTGCGCCATTCGCTATTGCCTACCGGCGTGAGGGCGTTGTTTTTCCAACCCATCATACCTTCTTCCAATGCTGTTGGGCTGTTCAGCCCAATTAAGTATTTTTGGTATTGCTCAAAGAAAGTAAAAGCGGCCATTTGATCCACCTTTTTTTCACGCAATTTGAACCAACTCAATTGCTCGACGGCAGGCGATTCGGCGTACATTTCCGATAATGTGGCAATGATAAAATCACTGTTGTCATTTTCCAACACTTTGGAAGCCTCAATGGCTGCTGGTTTATCCAATTTATTTAAAGCCGACAGCGCCGCACCTGTTACGCTGTATGGCGCATCTGGTTGAAGCCCTTTTTGAAAAATAGGCAAATATTGCTTATCGTTATAACTACTCAATATGCCAATGGCGGTTGCACGTGCTTCGGGGTTTTGATCCTTTTCAGCAATTGCTGCGATCATTGGTGCCACTTCTGGCTGCGTTGGATCAATAGCACCCAAAGCGAAGTTGCGAATATCTTCACTTTTGTCGGTCAAGGCCATTTTAAACAAATCCTGTGGTCGGTTTTCATCCGCCGACAATGCTTGCAACGCCTCTATACGGTCGCGGTAATTAGGGCCATATTGGAACAATGCGCGCCATTCTTCGGGTGTATGTTTATCATTTTTTACGCAAAGTAACGCTTTATCGGCCTCTACATTGACGACCAATGGTTTGCTATCGGATTTGAAGGAAAATACCTGCTTGCGTTTGGTTACCCGAATTTGCTCGCGGCGCAATTTGCCCATTGCGTCATAAATATCAACGGCGATCGGGAGGTTAAATACATAAGGTACTTTATTTTCGGCCAATTGCTGCTGCTCTATCGTTACTTCTGTCGTTTTAGTGGCATCATTCCAATTGTAAGAAATTTCGAGCGAAGGGTGTCCAGCGGAAAAATACCATTGGTTGAAAAACCAACTCAAGTCCTGTCCGGTTACATCTTCAAAGGCCAAACGCAGTTCGTGCGCCTCCACATCCGTGAATTGGTTGCGCTTGAGGTAGGTGTTTAAAGCGGCAAAAAACGCTTCGTCGCCCACATAATTGCGGAGCATGTGCAATACGCTACCGCCTTTGTTGTACGAATGCGCATCAAACATATCCTCCCGATTAGCGTAACCAAAATGGATCAAAGGGTGGCCACCATCGGTTGCGGAGAAGATATAACCCTGTTGTTCTGTTTGCAGGTGTGCATCGGCTACATCCTTACCGTGTTTGTACTCCAGCCACAGGTATTCGGAGTAATTCGCGAAGCCTTCGTTCATCGTTAGATTGGCCCAACTTTCGGTGGTGACCAAGTCGCCAAACCAATGGTGAAACA
>JAAFHO010000524.1 GCA_013297575.1 Chitinophagales bacterium | reverse complement strand
CTACAACGAGTTCTAAAACCGTTGTGCTCGCTACACCCCCTGTTGCTGCATTTACGGCTACACCTACTACTGGATGTGGACCACTTACCGTAGAGTTCAGCAATACCTCCACAAATGCTACTGCTGTGCAGTGGTCGTTCCCGGGCGGCAGTCCTGCTACTTCTACAGACAACAACGTTACTGTAACATACAATACCCCTGGAACATTTACCGCTTCATTGACAGCGAGTAATATAGCCGGCCCCAATACAGCAACACAACAAATAACGGTACTCACTGTGCCTGCTAGCGGTTTTACCAATAGTATTAGTGGTGCTACGGTTAGTTTTAACAATACAACCAACAATGGTAGCTCCTATTTTTGGAATTTTGGAGATGGAACAAACAGTACACTCAATAGCCCATCTCATACTTATCTCAATGATGGAACTTATCAAGTTGTACTTTCTTCCTTAAATAGTTGTGGAACAAGCACTGCTATTCAAAGCATCACTATTACGACACCCCCAACTGCTAACTTCAGTGCAACAGCCACTTCGGGCTGTGCTCCGCTCACTGTTCAGTTCAACAATGCATCCTCTAGTAATGCGACTAACTTGAATTGGCAATTCCCTGGGGGTAGCCCTAGCACGAGTACACTACCCAACCCAGTAGTTACCTATACCACAGCAGGGCAGTACACTGTTATTTTAGTGGCGAGCAATAGTGCGGGATCTAGTACGTCCACACAAACTAATTTAGTTTCGGCTAATACAATACCAATAACAGCATTTACAAATACAATCAACGGTTATCAGGTCAATTTCACAAGTACGTCAACCGGAGCCAATACTTATAATTGGGCATTTGGCAATGGATCTACTTCAATATTAGAAAATCCTAGTTTTGTTTACCCAAGTGCAGGAACATATACAGTAACGCTTACTACGGGTAATGCATGTGGTAGTTCAACTTCGACACAAACGATTAATATTGTAGAGTCCCCAACGGCTGCGTTCTCAGCAACACCAACGACTGGGTGTAATAGTTTGACCGTACAATTCACCAATACATCGGCAGGAAACCCGACAACATTTGCTTGGCAATTTCCTGGTGGCAACCCGGCTTCAAGTACAAATGCGAACCCAGTTGTAACCTACAATAGCCCTGGTGCATACACCGTAATATTGACAGCAACTAATAGCGCAGGTAGTGGAAGTGTTACCCAAACGAATTATATCAATATAGGAACTGCGCCAAATTCAGGATTTACAGCAGCCACAGCATCTAATGTGTCAACCTTTACGAATGCCTCTACTGGTGCTACATCTTATGCCTGGAACTTTGGCGATAATACAACTAGTACGCTGGCTAATCCAACCCATACTTATACTACTGATGGTGTTTATACAGTTATCCTCACTGCTTCAAACAGTTGCGGTACAAATACAAGTACACAGGTGGTTACGATCGTTACGCCTCCTACCGCCGGTTTTACTGTAAGCAATGGAAATGGCTGTGTTCCATTAATAGTGACTTATAATAACACCTCTTCTGCAAATGCCACTACTTTCAACTGGCAATTTGCGGGAGGAACACCAAGTTCATCAACAGCGCAGAATCCGACCGTAACATACGCTAACACAGGAACTTACAGTGCGGTATTAACCGTTAGTAACAGCGCAGGTACATCTAGCACCACCCAAACTAATGTTATAACAGTGGGGACTATTCCTAACGCAGGTTTTATTATTAATCAAAATGGTGCTAATACCTCATTTACAAATACGTCAAATGGGGCTACAACTTATAATTGGGATTTTGGGGATGGAGGAACAGCAAATACAATCAACCCCAATCATATTTATAACAATGATGGCACTTATACCGTAACACTAACAGCTACTAACAATTGCGGGAATACAACAAGTACTCAAACAATAGTAGTCACAACCCCACCAATTGCCAATTTTACAGCAACAGGTAGTAATGGTTGTGCTCCAACTACTGTCACCTTTAATAATACGTCATCTTCCAATGCCACTTCGTTTAGTTGGTTATTCCCTGGTGGAACACCAGCCAGTTCTAGTGCCACAAATCCAGTAGTAGTGTACAATACACCAGGTGAATACTCAGTCATTTTAACAGCATCAAATGCGCTTGGCAACTCTACTGTTACGCAAACCAATTTAGTGGTAGTAGGTGGAGCACCTGTAGCAGGTTTTCAGTTGGCTTCCAATAACAATGAAGTAGTGTTTACGAATACCTCTTCGTTGAACGCTACTGCGTATAATTGGAATTTTGGAGATGGAAGTACATCTACTGATATTTCGCCTACACATACTTACTTGAATGATGGCAATTATACCATTGTATTAACTACTTCAAATTCTTGTGGATCTGCTACTTTTACACAGACAGTAACAATAATTACACCTCCAACTGCTGGTTTTATTGCCAACAATACTATGGGTTGCGCGGCGCTTAGTGTTCAATTCAGTAATACCTCTAGCCCGAATGCTACTACATTTGCTTGGTTATTCCCTGGTGGCACACCAGATACCTCATCCTTGCCTAATCCAACAATAGTATATCCACAGGGAGGCTCATTTCCGGTAACGCTTACAGCGACCAACGCTGCTGGCTCGGCAACGATCATGCAAGAGAATGTAGTGATTGTATCCACTACGCCGACTCCGTTATTTACGTATCAAACAGGTGGATTATCGGCACAGTTCACAAATGCCTCTTTTAATGCGAATTCATACACATGGAATTTTGGTGATGGAGGCAGTAGCACAGGAGTTAATCCGGTACACAATTATACAGTTCCAGGCACTTATATAGTTACTTTACAAGCAACAAATATTTGTGGCACAGAAGTTTATACGCAAACGATATCAATAACAGGAAGTGCGCCTATTGCACAATTTACTGCAGGGGAGCAAACTACTGGCTGCGCGCCATTTACAGTACAATTTACGGATCAATCCATTGGTCAGCCATCTGCTTGGGCCTGGACATTTGTCGGAGGCACACCTAGTACGTCAACGCTACAAAATCCGGTTGTAGTCTATAATAGTCCTGGCGTCTATAGTGCAAGTTTGCAAGTCACCAACCTTTTCGGCAGCAATAGTAGTACTCAAAATGATTTAATTACGGTAAATACAACACCACAAGCAAATTTTGCTGCGAATGTTTTGGCAAATGGGGCGGTACAATTCAACAATACAACACAAAACGGTATTTCATATCAATGGAATTTTGGGGATGGTACTCCAGCAAGTACTGAAATATCGCCATCGCATACCTATAGCCAAAGTGGTACTTATACGGTATCCCTTTCAGCCATAAATGGTTGTGGCGTTTCAGTATATCAAACCAATGTAATTATAGACGTTGTAGGGATTCATGATCAAGCATGGATCAATCATTTCCAATTGTTCCCTAACCCTAACCAGGGAACATTTACGCTAAACATGGAACTTGCACAAAAATCATCTCGTTTATCGTTTGAAATGATCAATCCGATTGGACAATTGATCAGAAGAGATATTTCTGATGTTAGTACAAGGACACTGGTAAAAACTTTTGATTATGGAAGCCTACCAGCAGGAGTCTATTCATTTAGAATTAGTAACTCAGAGTCGGCTTTTGTAATAAAGGTAAATATCGTCGAGTAAAATACACACTAGCGCTGTTGCACGAGAACTTCTTTTGCAGCAGCGCTATTTTTCCGAAAAAAAGTCGATGCTTGATTGTTTTCTGGTCGTCAGAATATTTAGTTATTACTCATATTTACGTTAAAAACGTTCTATCTCCTACGCTAGCAATTCTGCAATTCAACAAAAATTTATATCTTTTTACGTACCAAAGCAACAAATCCCACTGGTATATCAAAGGTTTCTGCTACCTGTTCATCTTTAAATTGCGGATTCTTTTTTAGGTAGGCCAATAGTAGTTTTTCCATGCCTTTTTCCATACTTTCGTCAATTAATTGCACTAAATAAGGCTTAGCAACCAATTGCTCACTAGCGGTTAGCGTATTTTTCATATTTTTTACTTTTTCGTTAAAAACGTTTGAAATATTACTCAAGTATATCGACGTTACTTTAAATATTTCGTTTGCAAGTATTTGATCTGGAAAACCAAGTGCAAAAATAATGAAAATTTTCCAATTCCGTTCGATAAAAATGGGATGCCTACTGTGTTTAAGTGCCAATAAAAATTTTTGAAATAGAATATGATCTATCTTTGTAATGGAGGCATCAGACAATTTATTTATATTTATCGCAATATACTTAAAGCGGGGAATATACTGTAACATCGCCTTAGGTGCTTCCGGGAACATCAA
>JAAFHO010000522.1:2358-4342 GCA_013297575.1 Chitinophagales bacterium | reverse complement strand
CTGGTGGGAAAGTAGGGCAGAATGCGGGTTATTAATTAGAGGAGTTTAGTTTGTAAGTGGTTTAAAATTAAGCGTTTAACATTTGATGGCAAGTGTTGGACGCTTAATTTTTTAGTGGTAAAGTGTAGGTTTTGGAATAGGGTTTTAGCCTTGTGTGGGCTAGGCGCACCTTGCTTGTGGTGGATTTTGGATCAGTCAATTATTATGCGACCTATAACAATACAGTTCTTTATGCCCAATATATATTTGTAGTAGAATAACTACGCTTTCGGAAGCATATGTCCACCTGGAGCAGCACAGAAAACCGAAAACAAAAAAGAAAAAAAGTGAATAGTTTAGTTATGAAAATTTGTAATATTTTTGTCTTTGTACTTATCTCAAAATCTGTTTTAGGGCAAAATATACCAATCGAATGTAAGGTTTTTGAATCTGCGATCAACCATAAGATGTTTAATAAAACATTTTTTAATAACATAAACAAGCAAACGACCATTACAATTGTAGATACAACAACTATGATGGCAGCCTGCGGCAACAAACTGAGTAAAAAGGTAAAAATAGTTACGGATATCGAATCTTTTAATGAAAAGAACAAATGTTCTGTTGATTTGCTTTTTGTAAAACAAGTGCGGGGAGGCTATCGGTTATATTTCTTTAAACCCTTAACGGGTGCTTGTCTTGAATTATTTGTATCTAAGAGACGAATATTTAAAAAGAAATATGTGGTTAATGTAATTGGTTATGGGGCAATGTAAAATGGCCATTACGCAAACGCTGACCAGAACAACGACGAATTTATTGGCACGGATGCAGTGCCGACCACGGCATTCCCGGACAATATGTGTATCTTTACGGCTCGTCCCGCATAGGCGAACTCATCATCAACCGAGACAGCGTATTGGCTTAAAAACGACACTACTATCGCGTAAAAGGCCCACCTAATATCTATTATTTATGAACTATGCCTCTATTCTTTTTTTATTGTTTTTACTGGCCAAGTGTCCATTAATAGCAGTGACCGATAGCAGTTCAGATCCTGTTTTCGGGGGCTTTGATGCCATGGCCAATTACAGCAAAGTTGTTTTTGATACAGTTTACATAGACCCGCTCTTTTTAAAGAAAACGGTAGATCAAAATACGTCACTTAACTATTATCGAGATACATATGAGTTAAACAAAATGTATGGCATAAAACATCATTGTAGTTCATATGACTATATAATCACAGGGGGGACGATTGATTCCTTAGAGTTTTTAGGAGAAAAAATATCCATTTCAAGGATTGCCAAAGACAAACGTCTCCGTTTTTTTAACATTTTAAGGTTTATCCATAAATCAGAAGAGTATTTCTTGTTTATCGGAAAAGATATGTTGTCCGGAGGGAATTTTATATGTTCAGATATTATATTTCTCTTGAAAAACAGTAATGGTTCAATCAAAATTGCTTGCCCGCCGTTTATCAAAGACGATTTAAACACAAGCGCGTTTATTCCAAACTATTTAAATGATTTTGATGAAGATGGTAAACTCGACTTTTTACAACTGAGGAATACCGACACAATTGCTATGTATTCTTTGTCCGAAAACACCTTCATCAAGCGCAATGAGTTTATCAAATTATATAAAAAGCCATCAGAGAATAACATTTTTTATATAGATATTAAGGGCAGCAACTGGCCATTCAAAAGTATAGAATCCAAAGAAAAAAAAGAACTAAACTGCCAACTTGGTTTTGAGAAATATCATATAAAAGGTATAGATTACTACGATAAAGACGAATAAGCAACTTGATATTGTGAATACTGCTATCGCATCTGAACAGAAAAGGCGGAGGATAGAGAGAACCAAATGAACTTGGCAAGCCAACCAAACGTAGGGATTTTGGCTAGCCGAGCCATTTTTGAGGTAGAAAACTGGTCTTACTAGCCTTTTTTAGTACCACCTTTTGGTTTGTTCTTCGTTGGTGTTGTACTTTTTTTCGGCT
>JAAFHO010000522.1:0-2348 GCA_013297575.1 Chitinophagales bacterium | reverse complement strand
TTATAGATAAAATATTAATTAGGTTGAATGGAGATACTGTTAGCGCGAATGAATACGAAAAATTATGCATTAAAAAAGATGATTTTTCTTTTTTTGAGCGTTCATTTGATAAAAATAATAAATTACAAAATCTTTATTTCAAAGTCGCTCCCCCACACACCAGCACTGTTGAGTATGAGTATGATGATGTTAAAGTTATTCATTATAAGCAAGGAACAAGGCTGCCTGAAAAAATAACAATTTTGGGTAGTTCATATATGAAAGTATGTAAAATTAGATATTTGAAGTAACGACTACGCCTATAATGGGAAGGAATTGAATGAGAATTTTGGCCTGAACTCTTTTCAAGGATAGACCAATGAACGAAAAAACCACGCCGACAATATACCCCCAACCCCAAGTGTCCCACCAAACAAAATGACCCTCTTGTCGGCGTGACTTTTCGTTCACGCCGACAATTCGCACAAAACCAACAGTTTGCACCTTATGATTTGATATATCTTCTACAAGACCACTGACAACTATCTTAACAGCACTCCTCCAGCCCTCTCAACGATTACGCCGACAATGGCAAGGAAGTAAACGAGGATTTTGGCTTGAACCTTTCTGATTATGGGGCGCACTACACTTTTCCACATAAATCAGCCACTCACGATCGGACTTATTGCTCGTAAGCATATATCAAGGAAATTGGGAGTCTAATACCTACCAATCTAACTAGCCCTTTTTAGTACCACCTTTTGGTTTGTTCTTTGTTGGTATTGAACTTTTTTTTAACTGTGTAATAGCAGGCTTTAACACGAACTTAAAATCCACATCTTTAGGCGGGAGACACATTTCCGCATTACATGCCATATAGGTGACATATCCTGTAATGGGTTTGGAGTAATCGCTTATTTTTACTCGCTGGGTAAAAACAGCGGAGTGTTTGAATTTGGAAAGATTCATATCGAAAATCTTATCATATTCGGTAAAGCGGTCGCCACTTTCTTTGGCGTCACCCACTATTTTGTAGTGCGCCCCATCTTTAAACGTAAAAGACGTAGCGATTGGGCCTAAATCGCTTTCCAGTTTTTGGGAATAGGTACACCAACCATCATCAATGGTTCCGGTAAAGATCAAATCAACTTGACCATTGCCAGCGTCCTTGCTGGTAAATGACCATTTGATAGGGTTAGGCATGCTAGACTGCCCCAAAACGGGTGTCAAACTAAAAAGCAGCATAAATAAGTGCAGACAAAATTTCATATTGAGTATAGTTTTGTACTGAGCGTCGTTAGGTGTTGTGCATAGATTTAAGGGACACCTTAGTATTTTTACGCACAAAACCTACGGAGCCGAAGTATAAGTGAGGAACAAAGGAACAATGCTTTTTTATGTACTGCGTATCAATAAGATTTATTTATGCTATTTTTAACTCATGGATAAGAGTTTGTTAAGGAATGGGAGTAAGGCCGTACAAGTATCAGTAACTTTCTAAAGATAGTAAATTTATTTAAAAATTAATTTCAAAATATAATTTTCTACCGTACTTTTCGGCGGTATTTATTTGCGCTACCCGATATTTATTCGGTTTTAGCAAGAATAACTACTGTTTTTAAGTTCATTAATCAACTTTACTCATGAAAAAAGTAGTACCACTTCTATTGTTAGGTATGCTAGCTACCTTCAATGCCTGTCAAAAAACACCTGTATCCTCCAATGTTGCCCGCACCATTCCGGCGGCAACGGATCCAACCGCGTTAGATCGGTTTATTCAAACCAAAATGGAAGATTCCGGTGAATTTCTATGGGCTTGGGCTTCCGAAGAGCAAGTATGGACAGCCCTTTCCAATTCCGATTTTGTGCTTTCTATCGGCTATCAACCCGAAGGTTTTCAAAATTTGGACGAGCATTTGCACGAGATAGACCTGCAGTCCAGTGCTTGGGTTACCGCTCGTCAAAATGTGCTGGATCTTGTGTTGCAATCCGAACAAAAACGGACACCAAATTTGCGCACGGATGACCTTATTGCCTACAATGCAGAAGGTATTCCGGTGCTAGATTTACGCATTACCAATCCCGAAACAATTGGAATATTGCGCAGTTCAAAATTGGTTCGTTATGCTGAACCAATTGGTTATGAGCCGTTTATGAAAGAAACCAAAAGCCGTTCTAGTTCGTGCTGTGGCAGCAATACTGCGGAACCTGGACTTGTGGTAAATGTGGACTATACCAATATCGCACCGGGTTGTAAGCAACCCTGGAACCACAGTTTTCACAATATTTCCAACGCCTGGAACAATAGCACGGGCGGTGGTACATCGGTGGAGATTATTGATACGGGCAGCAGCGATGACCAAGACAAC
>JAAFHO010000521.1:3252-4348 GCA_013297575.1 Chitinophagales bacterium | reverse complement strand
TGGAACGGCTACAAAAACGCGCTGAAATTGTTGATTTTAGTGCTTCTCGAGGTTTGTTGCGCGAAAAAGTGCAAAAAGGCATTGCCGAATTGGCTACTTACGAAATCCGCGATCGAAAAGGTTTGGACAAAACCATGCAGTACAAATTTCTAGGTTTTAACATTTCGGAAACTAATATTGAAGTGGAAGCCATTAGCGTCATAAAGGCCGGTTTCAAATTGGATGATGGCCTCGATGTGACCTTTAGCCCTAAAAAAGGAGTCGTTTATATTACGCTCCCCCCTCCTACTATCCTCACCCATGAAGTATATCCGCGTATCGACAAACTAGATGTAGGCTATCTTTCGGGTATAAAAGGAGACGATTTAAACCAAAACTTTAACGAATTGCGCACCTATTTCCGCGAAGATGCCATTAATAAAGATAAAATACTGGACAAAGCACGCGCACGCGTGGATTCTGTTATGCAACTAATGATGGGGCCAGTTGTAAGGGGCATCAATAGGGGCTATAAACTGGAGGTGCGTTACCGAGATAGAATGGGGCAATAAGGGGTAAATTGATTATACTTCGCGTCATTAGGTTTTGTGCAAATATTCAACTATCTCCAAGTGATCCAATAACAGAATTGGCCTATTGTCGGGGCGACTTTTTCTGTCACCCCGACAATTTTGCACTAACCCCCATTGAAACATCTTTGAGATTTAGTCCCTTAGTATTATTTAAGTTAATCGTGTCAGGTAGTTTTTGATCCCTCTACATGCATAGTAAATTTACTCGACTGTATTTACTCGAAAGACTACTTAGCAGCAAGTTTAACCTTATAAATAGTCCAAATTCGTGTTCTCGACTGCCAATTACCAAAATTTACCCATTTTATGGCATCGGGGTAATAGCAATAGACTTTTTCTAAAACAATATTGGGATTGGGTGATTGGTAGTTCATGGTTTGGAGTAATACAAGATCTCTGTCGTGAACAGAATTATTTGGAGCGGACAATAGATCTGAAATAGATTCCACTATATTTACAGTCAGATTTGGATGTTTATAGAAACTAGTGGGCAAACCAACGTGTTCGTACGGATCTTTTTTTTC
>JAAFHO010000521.1:0-3242 GCA_013297575.1 Chitinophagales bacterium | reverse complement strand
CCGAAAGGTAGCAGCGATCAGTAATATAAAATTAATAAAACCCGTCAGGTACAGGATTATTCGAGTAATGCGTTGATTGAAAATGGGCTGTTTTAGATAATTTTCCCAACCACCTGCTGCTAATAACACAATGGCAGAAAGCGCAGGAAAAAGAAACCGCAATTCTTTGTGACCAATCATAAAATGCACTATAATAAACGGTACCATTGCCCAAATCAAGATATGATTTTTAAAAGTCTTAAAACCTTTTATGGCCAAAATTACTAAAACCACGCTAACAGGCGGTGCCATACGCGCTATAAATTCTGGAATATACCACCAGAACGGCATTATACCAAAAACACTACCTGCCTTGCCTTGTAAAAGATTGACATTCAAATAATTATATGGAACAAATACCCACTCGTTGTAGAACCAGTGATCTACTAAAGTCCCTAATAAAATAGCCAATAAAATTCCAATAGAAACAACAAAAACAGCCACCCATCCTCGTTTATCAACAAAGAATAACCACCCCAAAACACCAAGGATCGCAAATGCCATTTGAAACCGAAACTCAAAAGAAAGCCCCAGTAGCAGTCCAGCCGCCAAGGCAATGATTAACGATAACTTTTCTTTTCTACATTGATAAAAAATAAGTGCCGCCGCTAAAAAGCAAAGATTGGATAGCCCCTCAGAAGAATACCGAACACTTAAATAAGGCATACACCACAGGAATGCGACACACCATCCAAAACTACTTCCGATTGAAGCCCCTTCTTGCTTTGTTAAGGCTTCACTCCACTTTTTTAATACGCCCAATGTAAGCAGCCCCACGATTAGTCGCAATAAAAAGGTTTGAACAAATGGGTCAGTACAAGTGATTTTTTCAAAAAAACAGACCGATTGAACAGTTAAAAAGGGTTGTAAGGCAGCCCTCATTTGTTCTTTATATTCCCAAGGCATATTTGCCTCCAGGGCTTTACCCATTTTTAAATTAGCAAACTCAAGTATTTGAAAATGCTCATCATAATGGTGGAAACCAGTACTAAACCATGCAGCAAGGATATAAATTGCTAAAGCCACCTTCCATCGGTATTTGGTCAGTACTTGCATCTTTGTATCGTTAATTATTGCACTATTATTTTTCCCATTCCCTTCACAATACCATCGCTTTTACTTTTCACCTGTAACCAGTAAAGACCGGGAGCAAGTCCTAATTCATAATTATTAATGCCCTGATTCATTGGTTTTCTACGGACAACCGTACCATCCATACCAATTACTTCCATATCAAATGCGCCTTCGTTAGGCCAAGATACCGAAAAAGCACCCGCGCTAGAAGGATTGGGAAACACCTTTAATTGTAGCGGTAAAGGATGCTGTGTAGATACCGCCGCCCAAGCGTTAAACAACCGTTGTAAGGAATCAATCGGCTCCATGCCCGTTGGCAAAGACGGTACATTTAAGTCCAAATAAAAACTACCCAGCGTATCCGAAGGAAGTGCCAAACGGACAAACGCCGATAGCGATGATGTGCCATTGCTCGTACAACGGCTATCTGCGCCTACCACATTTGCTCCTTGCAAAGTGTACATCAGGCGGAGTGCTAATGGCAGCCCTTCCGATTGCAAAAAATGCGCTTCCATACTATCTAAAATTTGGGGGCCGAGTAGAATATTGCCCTGAATGGAATAATTAGTGCCAATTCGGTGGCCTTTCCAATCCAAACAGGTATTGCCTGTATGTGCAGCAGCACGCGGAGCACCCTGTGGGTCAAAATCCACAATGCCATATTGGCGGCTAGCAGAACCAATAATACCATTTACATCATTGGGTTTGAGCCATGCGATGATTTCGGCAGGAGATAAACCCTGATTCATTTTTAACCTTGCATTGGTTTGGTTCGTTGCATTCCAATACGATTGGGTATGAATGGCACCACGCCCCGGAATAATATCGCTGATAATAATGGCACCATTGCTGCCAGGAAAACCAATATTATCCAAACAACTTGCGCCCGCACTACCTATTTCGCCCGTATTGGGGTCAACAGCAACGATGGAAAAGGTGTCTTGTGCATGCACTACTAAAGTTGCACAAACTGACAATACAAGAATAAAATTTTTCATCATAAAATTAATATGTTTGAAATGCTTCCCTTCCCCTACTCCGAGTTCAAGTGAACATTTGTCGAATATTGGGATATTGTCGGGGCGACTTTTTTTGGTCACCCCGACAATTATGTACGAATCTCTTGAATTCAGCAGTTAACTAAGAGAGTTTGGCCAAACTTTCCTCTAAAATAGCAATCCGCGCTTGTGAATCCGATAATTTTTTGCGTTCATTATCCACGACTTGCTGGGGTGCGCTGCTCACAAATTTCTCATTAGACAACTTGCCCTCTACCGAACGCGCAAAACCTCGTTGGTACTCCAATTCTGTCGTAATTTTTATAATTTCGGCGGCTACATCTATCTCGTTGGGCATTTCAACGTAGAACTTATCCGTCCCCGAAATAAATGATTTAGCATTATCTGGTTCGATATCTGAAAAATTTAGCGCACTAAGGAACGCCATTTTTTCTACCATAACACGTGCGCCAGGTACTTCAAAGAGCACTTTGGCCGTTGCGCTATTTTGAGCAGAAACCGCCAATAAGTCTTTCTGTTTCAAGTGGTTAGCATTGCGTAAATCCCTAATTTTCGAGATGATGTCGCGCAATGTATCCACTTGATGGATCAAATCCGTATTCGGAGTGCTTATGGCAGGGTACGACTGAACGCAACAGTCATCGCCTGCTGTACGCTCGTCCAACTGGTGCCAAAGTTCCTCTGTGATAAAAGGCATAAATGGATGCAATGCCACCAACATTTTCGAGAAAATTTCGAGTGTGGCCGTATAAGTTGGTCGATCAATGGGCTGTTCGTAACCCGGTTTTATCATTTCCAAATAAGACGAACAGAAATCGTCCCAAATGAATGCATAAAGCGATTTTAATGCCTCACTCAACCGGAATTGGGTAAAATCACTCTCTACACTCAATACCGTTTGATTGAATTTTTCTTTGATCCATTGAATCGCCAATTCGTTTTTCTGACGAATTTCATCGCTTTCTGGCGCATCCACCGTGTTCCAACCCTTTACCAAACGAAGTGCATTCCACATTTTATTGGAAAAATTACGACCTTGTTCGCACAACACGCTTTCATCCAAAATAGATCCATCGGGACCAAATGGAGCATCAAAAATAAGATCGCCAC
>JAAFHO010000520.1 GCA_013297575.1 Chitinophagales bacterium | reverse complement strand
TGAGTCAACATCCGGCGCAAATACTGCTTAATAATAAGTTCAGATTGTCGATTATTATCTCCTGTATTCCATACCGAAGGCAATTGGAACAAAGCATTTAAGCGTTCAAAAGAAGGATTTTTTAATACTTGAAGGAAGCCATTAGCAAAAACCTCAGGGTAAAATGGCGATAAAAAAGCAACAAAACCGGGTTCATTATACAGTGGGTTCTTTGCAATTGGTTTGACCGGAATTTTGTACTCCGTTAAAAAATCAAGCAAAGGTTGATCCAAATGAATGGCTTCATGGTAAGGCCAGCTATCCGAAGCCTGAAGGGTATCAAAAAGTTGTAAAATATCATTACGCCCCATTTCCTTTTCGCCCAACATCACAGATTGCCGCGGAGAAAGATCTATTTCTGCCAATAATGCTTGTCGGGCAATACGCAGCGTGTCTTTGTCCAATTTGAGTTCGATTGGAAGTTTATAACTTCGAAGCAGTTTTAGAGGAGAAACGTATGGCATTAATGGATATGGGTAATAATTTAAGGTGCAAATATCGTTTTTTATTTCAAAATTGGACAAGTTATTTTGTTTCAAATAGTATGCACTGCATTAAGTAACCATAAAATAGCCAATCCGAATATTTAATAATCCCCTACAAGTAAAAATAAATTTAACACACATATAATATATGGTATTCAATCCGGCTATTGATACTTTTTTTCAAAGAAAACTCAAAAACAATAGAATAAGTTAAACCAAGTATAAATACGTGATTTATAAAAACAGGTATTTATACGTGTATAAAAGATTGCGCTACACGATACCTTTGTGCTACCTATTATAAAATGATAGCAATTTCCTATATCTAAGGAGTAACGACTTCTAAATAACTCATCATTTTTTTCTTTTCCAACCAATTTTTTATGAAAAAATCACTAAAACCCAGTAAATTTCAACTGCTCTATGTCAGTATGTTTTTACTTTTAATGGTATCCTTAGCCTCGGTATCAAAACCTTACATCGTGCCCAAACCCAATCCATTTGCATTTCAATCCAAATCCAACCTTGAATTCCATGAAATATCGTGGCAATACTTTTTATGGCTAACGGAAGCCGTTCAAGGTGGCAAACTTAGGTTTGAAACGTTGTATTCAGATTCGAGCATTGACCCGGACAATAAAACCGGAATTATTGGCTCGTTAGCCATCAAAAGCCCGAAAGATAAAATATTAGGAGGGGTCAACCAAGCCACTTCTGATGGTATTTTAGTTGATCAAAAAGGGCGTGCGATCTACACCACTATTATGATTAATGACGTTTATCGGGACTTTGTTATTAAAAATAGCCTCTACAAACCAGAAGCATTGCGTAATTTTCCAGATACTACCAACTTCCCGATTGGAGCATTCTCGCTCAAAGCGGCTTGGAAAATAGTAAGCCCCGGTGAAAATGCCAGTAGTTTTTATACCACAACAGCCAAAATCCAAAAATTAGGCTATAGCGGTAAAAAAATTGTACTTACCAAAGCCCTAGAAACAGTTAGAGTAGCCCTCGTTGGGTTTCATATTGCAGTAGTCGTAAATGGTCATCCCGAGATGATTTGGGCCACCTTTGAACATGTCAATAATGCACCTTATTCGGTTGCGGATCAATTACCCGACGATCAAGTGGCCGAAGGAAATTATACTTTTTATGCAAGCAAAACACCTTGGCAAGATTGTAACGACCCAGCATCACCGATCTTAAAACTGGACACGGCTACCCAAAAATTATCGCCTGTGACGCAAGTATTCCGCCAATACCGTTTGGGCGGCGGTAAGTCGGCTAACCAAAACAATATTGATATGCTGAATGCTAAAATGCACAAGGCAATGCCGCGCAGTTCCGTTTGGCGCAATTATGCGGAAGTAGGTGCAATATGGTTTATCAAAAAAGATGCCCTGAAACCAAACTCCGCCTTTGTCAGTTCGGATACATTACTCACTGGATCAAAAGTGCTTTCCAACTCCGTCATTGAGACCTTTACACAAGCCGATACGGACTTAAATCAATGCTTTGGTTGCCATAATACAACGCCTTTAACGACAGTACCAACCAATGCGCAAATCGTACCCGGCAAAAATGTCCTCACAAGCCATATTTTGATTACCAATTATTTAGAAAAAACAATGCAGCCTATCAAATAATGGCGCAATTTTAGGAATCAATTTTAAAAAAATCATAAACAATGAGCGATATAAATAAATCTAATTTACGGATCCACCCCGCTATCGGTATAGCACGGGTCGGTAATAGTGACCAATATTATTTAGGCCCTGAAACAATGGCTGCCGAACCACAAGAAGGCCAAACACTTACCGGTGGATTACCTATAAAACCAGGTACCGAATCAACACCAATCACAAGTAGTGACCTGCGTGATAGTGATGGACGGCTCAAAAAGCAAGCCGCACGGTTCAAAATTTATCAATACCAAGATGGCGACACTTATAGCTACCCTTCTAAAGAAAGCGAAGAAGTCGTTATTGGATCAACGGTAGATGGAAAAAAGGTAAAAGACATCGTTTGGACGGTGCATTTGGCCAATAAAAAAGCAAACTGCTGGGAAGCAGAGGCCGGATCGGGCGACGATACAGGCATCAACCTATACAAAGCAGGTGCTTTGCCACCGCTCAGAAACCCCGGTTTCATGGGCACATCTGACTTTAATGCTAAAGTAAGGCTGCAAAAATTGGTCATTGATGCTGGCCCTAGGGCAATTAATGGCGCAACTGCTGGTAATAGTACTGTCAAATTTGATAAAACAACTGTACCATCCTACGCCAACAGCGATGGCAGTATCGCGCAACAAGCGGCTTATCCTATTTTATTTCCGGCATCTGACGGAACGCCCGACAAGTATAATGCCACCAGTAAACCCATAGATTATTTGGGTGAAATATTGGCTGATGCCCAAGGGCGCTTAATTGTTTTAGGCGGTTTTGGATTGGCCTGTGGATTTGATGGTCAAGGTAATCCAGACCCCAATGCCGTATTGGATGATTCGGTGGATAATAATAATTGGTTGGATGATACCGCAGATGGTCCTGTTACGGCTGTTTTGGTCTTTGAAGACGGTAGTACAAGGGCATTGGAAGGTAGTGCATGGGTAGTGACAACAGATCCATCTTACGCGCCACAAACATTAAATGTGGTTTCGTTGTGGGAAAGTATTTATAACACTTGGGTAGAGGAACTCAATTTGCAACCCAATCTTTACAGTGGAACATACAACACCAACTATACACCATCTTTCAAGGACGATGTTTTCCCTGTTTTTAATGCCGCACACATGCAACGGTGGAATACTAATTTGAATCAAACGGCGATCAGTGGTCATGCAAGAATCTTTCAACTTCCGGAAGTGCCCAATCCGCAGGGGTGGAATGTCCTACAGTACATCAGGAAGCCCAACGATCCAGACGGACAAAAAAATGGCAACCTCCAAATGCCGCTTTCCTTGGGTAATTCCGGTAAAAGTTTCTTAACTGTTACCCCTACACAGTATTTTTTCTTGGAACAATGGTGGGCTGGCAAATGCGCTGGTGCTCCACCAAGGAATCTTAGCGCAGGAGAGCAATTGGACAAAACCATTTTGGTCAATTCTTTGGGAGGCCGTTTTAGCCCCGGTATCGAGGCTACATTTATTGTAACTGATACCAATTTGTATAATCCAGATTGGAAAAATCCAGAAATTGGTGCGTTCCGCGTCAATAGCAAAACCTTGGATTATCAAAATATACCTACTGACGCGCCTTTTTTAACAGCGGGTTATATTCCACTCCGAACTGCACCTGTTGAACCCGGAGATATTTGTAAATTTATGGCCATTCCTTGGCACATGGACTACAATTCTTGTGCTACGCATGCACCAGACCCCAATCCGGGTGGCGCACTCAAGAACAATACAGTGGCATCAGGCGTGAACGTTACGCTTTTTTGGTCTTGGCCAGCACAACGTCCAGTGGCGGTATATACCTATGACGATTTGAAAAATGCTCAGGGCAATTTGGATAATGTTACACAACGGTTTTCGGTGCGCGGAGCAGGAACACAGGTAAAAAATTCGGATTTTGAACCACATACGCCACCAGATGCAAATTATGATGGTGCTGCTATGGAGGTAGGTAGGTATCAAACCATAAGAGATATGCTGGACCACTGGCATGAAATAGGGACGATTATTCAAGGGCCAGCCATAGAAGGTTATGACCCAAATTATGATCCAACTTATTACTTGGAGGTGCAAAGTCAGTTCTCAGTGGACGAAAGTAACCTGGTTCAGCCTTGGAGAAATAAAGTAACAGATAAAGTGTATCCACCAGA
>JAAFHO010000518.1 GCA_013297575.1 Chitinophagales bacterium | reverse complement strand
TGCTTTTACCAAGCCTTCAAAAGTATTTTTTACCGTTTCCAATTCTTGCTCGTTCAAAACAGAGGTTTTTTCCTCGTCTTTTTGCACCAAATTATCCAACGAATCGGAGTCGATACGCACAAAAACATAACCTAAATCAGGGCGATACTCCAATTGCTGCATCCAGTGGTTGTCCAGTACTGTATCCATTTTAAGGACATCGTAATTGCGGCGACCAGCGGCCTGGATCAACGCGTCATGGCCTTCGGGATCGTTGGTGTAGATCGCTACGACTTTGCCGTGCTTGTCGGTTTGGAAATCTTTGATTTTCTCTTTGTACTCGCTGAGCAAGAAATATTGGTCGTTTGTATTGGCCAAAAGTGCAAAACTATCGGCGCGCTCCTTGAATTTTTCATCGGCAACCATACCATATTTTACAAATACACCGAGGTCGCGCCACTTGTCTTCGTAAGCCTTGCGGTCTTGTTTGAACAGTTCGAGGAGTTTGTCGGCCACCTTTTTGGTGATATAATCGCTAATTTTCTTTACGTTAGCATCGCTTTGGAGGTACGAACGCGACACATTGAGCGGAATATCAGGCGAATCAATAACGCCGTGGAGGAGTTGCAACCATTCCGGTACAATATTGCGCACATCGTCGGTGACAAAAACCTGGTTGCTGTACAAGTGGATTTTATTGCGCGAGGTATCCAGCGCATTGCCCAATTTTGGGAAATACAATACACCTGTGAGGTTGAACGGATAGTCGATATTGAGGTGAATCCAGAACATCGGCTCCGACGACATTGGGTATTGTTCGCGGTAAAACGCCTTATATTCTTCTTCCGAAATTTCGTTAGCCGATCTTTTCCAAATTGGATTTGGGTTGTTGATGATATTAGCCACTTCGCGGCTTTCCTCTTTCGCGTCTTCGCCTTCGCCGACTTCAAAATATTCGGTTTTTGTACCAAATTCGATAGGAATAGGCAAGTATTTGCAATATTTATCGAGGAGACTACCGATGCGGTTTTGCTCCAAAAACTCGGCGTTTTCATCGCTGATATGGAGTATAATATCGGTGCCACGGAAATCTTTATCGGCAGTTTCAATGGTATATTCTGGCGATCCTTCGCAAATCCAGCGGACGGGACTGGAGTCGGGTTTCCAAGAGAGCGTCACCACTTCTACTTTGCTGGCCACCATAAATGCGGAGTAAAAACCGAGACCAAAATGGCCAATAATGCTGCTGTCTTGGTATTTTTCAAGAAATTCGGCGGCGCTACTAAATGCAATTTGGTTCAAGTATTTGAGTACTTCCTCTTCGGTCATACCGATACCACGGTCGCGAATCGTGAGTGTTTTTGCGTCACTGTTCAAGATCACCTCGATGGTGGTATCGCCAATTTCGCCAGATACTTCGCCGCGGAGTGCGAGCATTTTGAGTTTTTGGGTAGCATCGGTGGCATTGGATACTAATTCCCGGAGGAAAATCTCGTGATCAGAGTAGAGGAACTTCTTAATAATTGGAAAAATATTCTCGGTCTGGACGGAGATGGTACCTTTTTGCATGTTGTTTTGAGTTATGATGGATGAATTTTTAGTGTTCGGAATGGCCTCTTAGTGTTGGAGGAGTCCACGAAGTAAGCCTTTCAAAGACTATGCCCCAGCGAATTTGGACGACATTTTGTCAGTTTTTGACAGGAAAATCATGTTTTTGGCAGAAAATTTGAATAGTTGGTGTCGTTACCATTAATTTTGTAAGGATAATTACACAACGATACTACAATGGCATTTCCAAATATAGGCGACAAGATACCCCCATTTGAAGCGATGACGCAAAAAGGAATGGTCGAATGTCCTTCATTTATAGAGGGGCACTGGTCTATTATTTTTGCCCACCCTGCCAATTTTTCGTCTGCTTGGACGATGTACTCTACATTTTTGTCCATGAAGGAACGTTGGTTCGTAGATCGAAACACCAAATTATTGGCAATTTGCAATGAGCCATTGGGACAAAGTGAGTTTACGGAATTGGTGCGTCGTTATATTGGCATCTTTTTAAAAGCGCCAGTGGTAGAAGATTTGGACTATCGGGTGGCGCATATTTTAGGTATTGCTTCTGGTCGGAAAAAGCATATTGAGCACGACCGGATCGCTTATGTCGTAGATCCAGAATGTGTGGTGCGGCTTATTTTGTACAACCACCTCAAGCCCACGGTGGAGCATGCTATTTTGCAATTGACCACGGCTTTAGATAATTTGCAACGCAATATTGACCCGCTGGTAAGCATAGAATTACCCTTGGAAACAGCCGGAATATTAAAAAATAACGAACAATCCGATCTAATTGATAACTATAAACCAAAACCTGCCTATTTTCGCCGGGACAAAATAAATCCGAATTAGTATTTGTCCTTTTACTTATGAATAAAAATCTAACAATTGCCGCTTTTATAGCATTTACAGTTGCCTTTTTTCTTACCGTTGCGCATTATCAGCAATGGGTGGCATTACCCGAAATAGTCCCCACAGCCGCCCGATGGATATTCATTGGTGTACTGGGTTTTATAGGGTTCAAAAAGAACGATATGACCTTTTGGATTTTGGTCAGTATGTTCTTAGGGGCGGAAATTGGCCTCGATTTTCCTGCGGTGGGTAGCCAATTGAGTATTTTTTCCAAAATATTCATGAAATTGATCAAAACGATCATTGCACCACTGCTCATTGCTACGCTGGTATTGGGTATTGCTGGTCACTCCAACCTTAAACAGGTGGGGCGTATGGGACTCAAATCTTTAATATATTTTGAAATTGTGACCACAGTTGCATTGGTGATCGGGCTAGTGGCCATCAATTGGACGCAGGCAGGAAAGGGTATCCAAAACCCAAATACCAGTGTTGCTATTACGGCGCGTGCGGATCAGTTTAATATGAAAATTGACTCCTCGGCCAAAGGGATTAAAGTAAAAACTTTTTACGGTGATAAACAGGTAGAAATGGTGCCGCCGCCCAAAAAAGAGGGCTGGATGGATATAGTTTTGCACATTTTCCCTGAAAATATCGCTAAATCTATTGCCGAGGCGCAAGTATTGCAAGTGGTGGTATTCGCTATTTTGTTTGCCATTGCGATGATGTTTGTCTCCGAAGGCCATAAACACACGATGCTGAATTTTTTGGAAGCATTGGCCGAGATTATGTTCCGATTTACGGATATTATTATGAAGATGGCGCCATTTGCTGTGGGAGGTGCTATCGCCAGTACTGTGGGTGAAATGGGTGTAGGTATCTTGAAAAACCTGAGTATTTTGGTTTTAACCCTTTATGGTGCCTTGGCGGTATTTGTACTGGTTGTTTTTGTGCCGTTGATGCTTTGGCTTAAAATTCCGATCCGCAAATTTATACAGCACGTTAGCGAGCCTGCTACTTTGGCATTTGCTACTTCTTCCAGTGAATCGGCATTACCGATGGCGCTCCGCAATATGGAGGCATTTGGTGTGCCGCGCAAAATTGTTTCTTTTGTATTGCCTACAGGTTATAGTTTCAACTTGGATGGCTCTACGTTGTACCTTTCGCTGGCCTCTATTTTTGTGGCACAAGCGGCGGGTATTGACCTCAGTTGGAGCCAACAGTTATTAATTGTATTCTCTCTGATGCTCACGAGCAAAGGTGTTGCGGGTGTATCGCGCGCGTCTTTGGTTATTTTGGCGGGTACATGTTCGCAGTTTGGTTTGCCAGATTGGCCTATTGCCATCATTTTGGGTGTGGATGTATTGATGGATATGGGCCGTACGGCGACCAATTTGGTGGGTAATTGTTTGGCAACGGCGGTGATTGCGCGTTGGGAAGGGGAGGGGGATTTTTAGGGGGGCGGTGGCGTAGAGACGTTGCACTGCAACGTCTCTACACCACCAATTTTTACCCATCGAAATCCCCGCCCTCGCCCAAAAATTTAATTATTCAGGCGACGAAGACCAATTGAATAACCTACATGCAGATATTACTGATCGTTGCTTTCTAACAAAGGAAAATCTAAAAACTGAATGCCTCTGGAAAACAATAAGAAGCCAGTCCCGCGTTGACAAAAACAAGAAAGACGATATAGAAGCCATCACGAAAGTTTGTTTTTCAACGGAAAATGAGCGATTACGCATTGGTTCATTATTATTGATCTAAGGTGCAGGTTGCCAGATCTAAAAGCAGCATAATTTTAATGAGCACCCTATGAATTGCGGTTCACTTGTTTTCAATTACTCCAATTTGATCGCTCAGAGGAGCAACTAACCTCCTCCCAGGACTACTTTAGTCTTACAAAAAACGAATATTTTTACCCTCCAGAAGCAATCATACCCGTCTGCTCCTGATGTTGCCATAATTC
>JAAFHO010000519.1 GCA_013297575.1 Chitinophagales bacterium | reverse complement strand
TTGATCCTGAGTATAATTGACATGGGCAAAACTGTTGACACGACTATGTGGATCAAATACTGGCTGATCGGAAACTGCATAAATCACCCCTGATGTACCGCCAGTGGCTGCTACTTCACCTGCTTTTAAGACATTGAGTGACATGGCGTTGTTGGGTTGATCACCTGCGCGATAACCAATAGGAGTTCCTTTTTCAAGCCCCAGTGCTGCTGCGCCCTCTGCGGATAAGCGGCATTGTATGCCTACTGCGGGGACGATATCGGGGATCATACTTTCCGGTATTTGGTAAAGGTCAAGCAAGCGTTTTGCTATGGTTTTCGTTTCAAAGTCATACAAAATGCCTTCTGAAAGCCCTGTAACAGTGGTATTGAATTCGCCGCTCATTTTATAGGCCAAATAATCGCCCGGAAGCATCATTTTATGTATTTTGGCAAATATTTCAGGCTCATTTTGGCGTACCCATTCCAATTTGGAAGCGGTAAAATTGCCTGGCGCGTTGAGGTAATGCGACAAGCAGTAATCAAGGCCCAATTCCTCGGTTGCTTGTGCTCCAAGGCCCACAGCGCGGCTATCGCACCAAATAATGGATGGCCTTAAGGGTTTGCCAGAAGCATCAACAACCACTAGGCCGTGCATTTGATAAGAAATGCCAATGCCTTTTATTTCGTAGCCTTGAATACCTGCTTTAGATAACAGTTGTTGTGTGAGTACTTGCACATGACTCCACCACAAATCTGGATTTTGCTCCGCAAAACCTGCTTGAGGTGCATCAATATTCATTTCTGTTTCTGGATAATGCATGGACGCTACTACTGATCCAGTTTGCCCGTTTACAATTGCGCCTTTGACGGAAGACGATCCGAGATCATAACCTATTAAATACATGGATAAAAGCGCCTAAATTTATTGTTTTACCGTTCCTTAGTACAAAAACGAGCCTACAAAAGTAGAGGGTTCTTTTGGAATGGGCAAATTTGATCTTGAATTTTTCAATATTATACAGAATACACCTCAATTACAATATTTTACTTGGATTAAGTATGCCCTTAGGGTCAAAAAGGTGCTTAATTCCCCGCATGAGTTCCATTTCAATGGGTGAAAATACGATATCCATATATTGGCGTTGTACCCACCCAATGCCATGCTCACCAGAAATAGTGCCACCTACGGATTTGACAAATACAAAAATTTCACGGATACCTTTGGATAGTTCATTGTTCCAAACCTCGTCGCTTAGGTTACCTCTCAGGATATTAACATGCAGGTTACCATCGCCAGCATGGCCATAGCATACGGACTCAAAGCCATATTTAGCACCTACTTCTTTAACAGTTCGGAGCAATCTTGGAAGTTCATAACGCGGCACCACGGTATCTTCTTCCTTATAAATGGAATTATTTTTAACAGCTTGTGGGGCATTGCGGCGCAGTTTCCAAAGTGCTGTTTTTTGGGCATCGTTATCGGCAAAAAACACTTCACCACAATCGAATTGTTCTACTACTTTGGTGATGGTTTCACAATCAGCGTATAGGCTTTCCAAATGAAAACCATCTACTTCTATTAAAAGGTGTGCTTGGTCTTCATCATTGAGCGGCACTGGTGTTTCGCCGACATAACGGATAGCCCATTCAATGGCATTGCGTTCCATAAACTCTAGGGCAGATGGCGTAACACCTGCCTGAAAAATGGCCGCCACGGCTGCGCAGGCACTTTCGGCGGAGCGAAAAGGGACGAGCATCAGCAATTGTTGGGATGGATAAGGCTGGAGTTTAAGGACAATTTGGGTAACGATCCCCAATGTACCTTCACTGCCTACCATTAATTGTGTAAGGTTATAACCTGTCGAATTTTTTAAGGTATTAGAACCTGTCCATATTATATCGCCATTAGCCAGCACAACTTGGAGGTTGAGCACATGATCTTTTACAACGCCGTATTTTACTGCTCTTGGCCCTCCTGCATTGGTATTCACATTGCCGCCAATAAAACTCCAACCTTTACTAGATGGATCGACAGGATAAAACAGCCCTTTGTCTTTTAATATATTTTGTAGATTTTCGGTAATAATTCCTGGCTCAACGGTTACCTGAAAATTTCGCTCGTCAATGTGGACAACTTTATCCATGCGTTTCATAGCAATGACCAAGCCGCCTTCAACGGGGAGTGCGCCGCCAGCCAATCCTGATCCGCCACCACGCACGGTAACAGGTATAAACGCTTCGTTACAGATCCGCATTAATGCGCTGATCTGTTCGGTTGTTTCCGGAAATGCGACTACCTCTGGAAGAAAAACGAGATCTTCGGTTTCGTCATGTCCGTTATCGTGGCGTACTGTTTCGTCCACGCTAAGGTATTGCTCACCCAAAATTTGACGCATTTGAATCATTAAAGCATCGGAAATGGGTTGAAAGGCGTTACTTTTGCGGCTTTCCATAATTAAAAATGATTTGTCCATGAAAAAATGTCTATTACTGCTGATTTGCGCACTTTTTATGTTGAATGTACACGCACAAAGAACACGTGAGCCATCGTTCAGCGATTCCAACAACAAAGGTAATGCGATATTATTCCATTTTAACTTTGGTGCCCATATTCCTGCTGCTGATATGGCGAAAAGATTTGGTAACAATTTGAGTATTGGTGGAGGACTGGAGCGCATTTCCGAAAACAATTGGATTTTGGGGATTGAAGGACATTATTTCTTTAGCCAAAAAGTAAAAGAAGATCCACTTGCGGCATTGCGCACACCGGAGGGTGATATTATTGGAATTGACCAAGCCATTGCGAGTCTAGTGCTGCGCGAACGCGGGTTTTATATGGGTGCTAACATAGGGAAATTAATTACTTTTAATGAAAAACGCCGACGGGGCTTGAGGGTTACGGGGAGTTTGGGATGGTTACAACACAAGATCCGTTTGCAGGATGATGGACAAACTGTGCCACAGGTAACGGGGAATTATGCCTTGGGTTATGATCGGTTGACTGGAGGGCTGGCATTGAATGAGTTTGTGGGTTGGCAGCAATTGAGTATTAGCAGGCGTATGAACTGGTATATAGGTTTTGAATTTGGGCAAGGATTTACGGGGACGCTCCGCGATTACGATTTTGCAGAGCGCCGCAAATTGAGTGAACGCAGGTTAGATTTGCGTTTTGGTATTCGTGCGGGTTGGGTTTTACCGTTTTACCAGCGTAAACCGGAGGATA
Source organism: Chitinophagales bacterium (assembly GCA_013297575.1). GTDB lineage: Bacteria > Bacteroidota > Bacteroidia > Chitinophagales > Saprospiraceae > M3007. The sequence goes on along the minus strand of JAAFHO010000519.1, from coordinate 1,150 downwards.
TTTATTATTAATTGTACCTTTTTATGCAAGAACCTAGTACACCTTTTCTTTTAAAAAATATATACAATACCGATTTTCTAAATACTGTGGTGGCCGAAATGGCCTTGGTGGCCCCTGTATTCCCTGAAAAAGAGTTTTTAAATGACGTTTTCGATCACAATTGGACGCATTTGGAACTCAAACAACGGATTCGGCATATTTCATTTTGTATGCGCAAATACCTCCCCGAATCATTCACCACTGCAGTATCTATACTTGTAAAAATGGCTCAAAACATGATTGCTCGTGATGGGCAACGCATGTCTTTTGAATGGGGCATTTTACCAGATTTTGTGGAAGCATTTGGTGTAGATAACCCAGATGTTGCAATCCCAGCATTGGAAGCAATAACGCAATTGAGCAGTGCCGAATTTGCTGTCAGACCGTTTTTGTTGAAATATCCCGACCGTATGTACGCTCAAATGGAGGCTTGGTCGAAGCATGATAGCGCCATGGTGCGCCGCCTCTCCTGCGAAGGTTTTCGGCCCCGATTGCCTTGGGGAATGGGTATTCCGGCCTTAAAAAAATCACCAATGCCGATGCTTCCTATCCTCGAGCGGCTAAAAAATGATCCTGCGGAAACTGTTAGGCGTTCGGTAGCCAATCACCTCAATGATATTTCCAAAGATCATCCCGATATTGCATTAGAATTGGCCAAGGTGTGGAAAGGCATTAACCCTGAAACAGACTGGGTGGTGCGTCATGCTTGTCGCGGATTACTCAAAAAAGGTCATCCTGAGGCACTGCGGATATTTGGTTTTGAGGCCAACCAAAATGTGGCAACTATCCACCATTTAAAATGCTCACCCAATGTAAAAATAGGCGATAGGCTGTACTTTTCTTTTACATTAGAAAACACCGCAGCAATACAAGAGATGGTGCGATTGGAATATGCTATAGATTACATTACATCCACTGGAAAAAAAGCACGCAAAGTATTCAAAATTAGTGAATTAGCATTAAGTGCTCAGCAGGAAATTCATTTTGAAAAAAACCAGCGTTTTCAGGACTTTACCACTCGCAAGCATTACATAGGTGGGCATCGGCTCGATATATTGGTGAATGGTATAGTGTTGGCAGGTGCTGAATTTGATGTAATTGCTTAATGCCG
>JAAFHO010000052.1 GCA_013297575.1 Chitinophagales bacterium | reverse complement strand
TACTTTTCAAAATACTGCGCGATCCTAAATGTGTGATTACATTTTATCACACCGCAAAGTTGAATCCATTAACTATGGCAGGTGTTACACAATAATTTGTATAGGTTACATCATTCACTCATTGTAAGAAATATCCAGTCTATAAATATTGTTCTTTAGGGTACTCCACTTGGGCATATCCTGCGCAAATGCGTAGTAATTCCCAACAACGTACGTTGTGAAAATTATAATCCATTTATGATGAACGAATTACAACATTGTATGAGACGATTTTATTTAAAAAAACTACATGCCAATATTCAGCGCAAAATGCGAGAAATGGATATATTAGAACGTCTGGATAAAAAACAAACCGGAAAAGGCCATAAATCACCTTTTTTGTATCGGATTGTTTTATCGTAGCTTAATTAACATTTTCACCTACCGTTCTAGTTGTTTTATTTTTACCATCTATTATTTCCATCTTTTCCACGGAATTGTCCAAGATTAAGGCACGCTGTTGTTGCGACAAAAATCCTTGTCCCCAATACAGTTCTTGTAGCCTTGTTTGGCCATTGCGCAATGTTATTTTTGCCTTTACCTCATTAGGTGTGCATCGAATCAATGTACTTTTTTCTTTGTTATTGGGTACAAAAACCCGCATATCATCGCGGTTTTGAGTGGCTAATATCAGATCATCGCCATTTCCAGTGCCTATGCGTACGAGCGCACGCGCATCTCGAGGTACAAAAAATGTGCTCTCCTGCAAAGTTAAAGCCTTAAACTGGTTTTTTCCTTGGTTTTTCAATACCAAACCGTTGAACGCGTCAGCGCGTCCTTGGAGTAGTTCCATCCCAAAATCATTACCCGTCATTAAAAGATCTAGCAGGCCATCGTGGTCAATATCGTAGGGGAGCATACCAAAAATAGGGGCTAATTGCGCTTGGACAGGCAATTCTTGGTATTTAAACTTGCCCCCACCAAGGTTTTCGATAAAACAAGAGGCCAATTGATTCGTTTTTTTGATGATAGCACCTTCCAGTTCTTGTTGGTTAAAAACTTGTGGAACGGTGGCCATACCATAGTCGCCATAACCAAAAAATTTACGACGGATTAAGATCAATTGTTTGATCATATCGTCGCGGGTATGGTAAAAATATTCGTTGTGCTTACCCAAGGAATCTTGCCAAAAACAAGAAATAAATGGATCCATTGAGCCATTGTTATCAAAATCCTTTGCGTACAACGTGATCGGTTCGTTGGAATGGCATTGAAAATAAAGATTTTTTCCATAGTTGCCAGCCACATAATCCATATCGCCATCATTGTCAAAATCGGCACTGGTGAGGCTATTCCACCAACCTATTTGGTCACTGATACCCGTATCTGCTGTTTTATTTTTAAAGGTATTGCCTTCATTATGGAAGTAACTCAACGGCATCCATTCCGCTGCCAATATCAAATCAATTTGTCCATCGTTGTCGTAATCGGACCATAATGCGTCATTGATCAGGCCAAAATTGACAAGTTCGGGGCATACTTGGGCTGTTACATCAGTAAAACGAGGTTGATCTTTTCCTTGTGCATCATTGCGCAGGATAAAACTGCGGTCGGGTTTGGGGTAATTACGCGGTACCATACTACCACCTATAAATAAATCAAGATCACCATCACCGTCGTAATCTGCGGCTTTGGCGGCTAGTCCACTTGTTGTTTCAGTGGGAATGGCCGTGGGACTGGCGGTAAAATGCCCTTTTCCGTCGTTGATATACAGAAAATCTTGGTACATCTCATTGTCTTTAGGATTTTGAGCACCGCCACGGGTAGCGAATAAGTCGTTGTCGCCATCGCCATCAGCATCAAACAGCAATACGCCTAGGTCTTCCTCTAATTTGCGTTTGTTGGTTTTGAACGATGCGGGCTGCTGGCTGAATGTTCCATTGGCCTTTTGAATAAAAAACATACCTTCAACACCGCCGACACCACCTTGAAAAACATCATCAAGGCCATCACCATTTATATCGCCAACGGCTAGCCCGGGGCCAAATTCGGAAAATTTATGCGGGAGTGTACGTTGGTGGTCAAAATCGACAAAATCATCGTCGGGTTGAATATAATTTAATCCCAAGTCTTTGGTATTCAATGCTTTAAAACAACTTGGGCCGGCTGCAATTTTATTTAAATTAATTGCATCTTTTGAAGTAATTGTCAAAGTTTGGTTGATCGGCACTTGAGCCAAAAGAACCGATTTATTGCCGGGCCAGCGCACTTTGATCGAGTCAATGGAAGTGGCAGCACCTAACCCAAAATGCAAGGTCGTTTCTGATGCAGCGTTGTAACCACGGGCGGACAAAACGGTGGCGGTTTGTTGTTGTCCATTAAAAAAAACAGTGGCTTCTGCACCAAAAGCGGGTAACCCCGGTTTGTCATTTTCCACATTAATCCTTACAAAATTCGGTTTTTGTTCCTTATTATCGTTAAGGGTATTTTTGAAAAAGAATGCTTCGTCATTGATATTGTTGACGACTAAATCCAAATCGCCATCGTTGTCCAAGTCTCCATAAGCGGCACCGTTGGAGAAGGCCGGAATTGCCACGCCCCAAGATTTGGATTGGTCGGAGAATTGTAAATTACCATCGTTACGGAACATGAATTTGGGTACTTTGATCTGCGGAATCATATCTTGAAGATCCATTGGGGCAATTAAATTACCATAACTGGCGTGGTAACTCCCAAAATCATGATCGGTTACATCGCGCGGAAAACCATTGGTGATAAACAAATCGCGGTCGCCATCATTATCGTAATCGGCCATAAGTGGTGTCCAACTCCATTCTGTTTCTTGCAATCCGGTAAGGAACGATACATCACTGTAAACGGGTAAGCCTGTTTCTGGGCTATTCCCTTGGTTGAGTTGCATCACATTGCGGCCATATTGGTATTCGTAATTGTATTGCTCATTGTTTTTATAAACGGCGTAATTATTAGGGCCGAGGAATAATTTTTTGCGTTTATTGTAGTAAGGGAGCATTTCGGTGGTAAAAATATCGAGCAGTCCGTCGTTATTAATGTCGGCAATATCGCTACCCATTGCGGATGCCGCCTGGTGTTTCATTGTAGCCGCAATGCGATTGGAAAAAGTCCCATTTTGGTTGTTGATATACATTAAGTCGTTGGTGACGTAATCATTTGCGACATAAATATCAAGCCAGCCATCTTTATTAAAATCCGAAATAAGCGCGCTATGGCTGTATCCGTCGTGAGTCAGCCCTGCTGACAATGAGACATCGGTGAACACCGGATGTCCAAGATTGGCATCCCAATCATTGCGGAGCAGTTTATCGCAATTGGGGTCGGTGCCATCGGTTTTCTTTTCTCGATAAGCGTTTGGGTTTCGACGATCCATAAAATTAATGGATAAAAATACATCGCAATCGCCATCGTTATCGTAGTCAAAAAACTGCGCATTGGGCGAATGGGTATCACTGTCCAAGCCATACTCGTGTGCTAGATCTTTAAAGGAAGGGTAGCCAGCAGCGTCGTTACCCTGATTGATATACAATAAGTTACGGCGCAAAGAAGGGTTGCCACGGAAGGTATTGCAGACATAAATATCGGTTTTTCCATCGAGATTTATATCGAGTATATTAATACCGCTGCTCCATTGTTCTTTGTTAGGCTTTGCAAGTCCTGCTTTATCGGTAATATCTTCAAATCGGAGATTACCTTTGTTTAGGTAGCATTTATTGTCCACCTGATTGCCCGTATAAAACAGGTCTTGTAACCCGTCTCCGTTCAAATCACCGATGGCAACACCTCCACCATTGTAAACAAACTCTGTTTGGAGTATATTTAAGGTGTCATTTTCAGTGATTTGATTATTGAATGTTATACCTGTATCACTACCTTTTATTCGTTGGAATAAGGTATTTTCTTTTTTACAGGCAAAAAATAGCGTACAAAAGGAGGCTAGAATAATAAGGTGCTTCATAGGGCAAATGTAGGCAAAACTTAGTAAGGTAGGCAAAATAAGTTGTCAAATCTAACAAAAAAAAACGGGGCTGTGTACTTGACACAGCCCCGTAAATATGCTTTATTTAAAAAAAATAAATTAATCTATAAAATATTAATATCCAGGGTTTTGAGACAATACATCTGCTCCGTGAATATCAATCTGGCTTTGTGGAATAGGGTAGTATTCACTTTTGCCAGCGGTAAAGGTAGCACCACCCAAAGCATCTGTCAGCTTAGCGCCTTCATACGCTAAATAGGCATTAAGTGTTTGTGCTGCAATACCCCAACGTACTAGATCATAGAAACGGTGTCCTTCGCCAGAAAGTTCGAGTTTGCGCTCGAAACGAACTGCTGTACGAGCAGTAGCTTGTTGGCCAGTCCAAGGATCGTTGTATAGTCCAATCGTGTATTTTGGTGAATAACCAGCAGTAACTACCCAAGAGCTTGGTGTAGCCGCACGTCCGCGGACCTGATTAACATAACCGCGTGCAGTTTCAAGGCTACCAGCCTCTACTTCGCACTCAGCAGCCATCAAAAGCACATCAGCAAAGCGCATTAAAGGTTGATTGATCGCTGTCCAGCCACGTGTCCAAGAAGAACCATCCGTCAAAGTGTTTTGAGTTGCTTTGTAGAACACAAACTTTTTAGGAGAATATGGGCCTGCATATGGCTGAGAACGGATCCAGTTATCACCTGGGTGTGCAATCCAGTCCAAATACTGAACACCACGACGACCTACAGAGTGGTCAACGCGAGGATCGAGGTTTTTATCATCTGGTGTAAATGGATCAGCTGATTTCAAACCAAAATCGTTTTTCACAGCATTCGCTGGGTCGTTATAAGAACCATCCAACAACGGAAGGCCATTTGCATTGGTACGGAAAGAATTCACCAACTCAAAGCTAGGTTGGAAGAATCCGCAGCAGCCTGCAGGACCATCGGAACCTGTATTATAAGGGAAATTCAATACGTTTTCGTGGTTGGCATTGTTCGTGCTACCAGAGTTAACGGATGATTGAACCGCAAAAACAGACTCTTTATTGTTGTCAAATTCTGCTTTGAACAGATCAGCATAGTTAGCCATAAGACCATACTTTTCGCCTTTAGAAGTAACACCATTGTTGATAACATCAGTGAAAAGCGGTAATGCTTCGCCGTGTTTGCCTTGGTACAATTTTACTTTAGCAAGATAAGCCATAGCAGCCCATTTGTTAGGACGACCAACTGCCGACTGTGTAGCAGGCAAGTTTTCCATGGCATATTTGAAATCTGCTTCAATCTCTGGATAGATATCCGCAGCATTGCGTACCGCAATCGCTTCGTCGTAAGTCATTGTTTCGCTGATCCAAGGCACTTTGTTAAAAGCACGCTTGAGTTCGAAGTAGTAAATACCGCGCAAAAAACGTGCTTCTGAAGCAATACGCGTTTTGTCGTCTGCTGTTACTGTTGCATCTGTGGTAGTACTGGCTAAGCGAAGGACTGTGTTGCAACGTGCAATACCTTCAAATGTCCGTCCCCATTTGTCACCTACTGCGCCGTTATTGGGCAATGTTTCAAAGCGTTGTACTGGATTCACAACAGATTGGTCACCTGCGTTGGTACCTTTGTTGGCATCACCGCCAAGGATAGAACCATGTACCCAGTTACCAAAGCCACCATACCACGCGCCAAGGCCGGTAAGTGGGCTATAAGCACCAATTAAAAGACCATCAAGACCCTTTTTGGAACTTAAAACTTCTTCGGTCAATGCCGCTTTGGGCGAAATTTCCAAGAAGTCGTCTTTACAACCGTACAAAACGCTCATGCTAATTGCTGCGCCTATACCTATTGCAAGTAAAGATTTATTTGAATAAAATTTCATATTTTTATGTTTAAATTTTATTGTAAAAACGATTTAGCTATTTATTAAAAAAACGATTTTTACAATTAAGATTTGAATTTTTAGAAAGTAACACCAAGACCTACTACTACGCTACGTGTGATTGGGTAGTTACCTACGTCAATACCGAAGTTAGTATCGGCTGCACCACCTACAGAAGGATCGAGACCTTTGTACTTAGTGAGGGTGATTACGTTATTGGTTGAAGCATAAATGCGTGCACGGCTCAATTTTGTTTTGCTCATCATGCTTTTTGGCAAGTTGTAGCCAATAGACAAGTTTTGCATACGAAGATAAGAACCGTCTTCCACATAAAATGAGTTTGGTTGTGTGTTCGTGCTAAAGTTAGACGCTGTTTCAAAGATTGGAAGCTCTGCACCTGTATTTTCAGGAGACCAAGATTCTTTTACCCTTGCGCTTACTGCCGCACCTGTGAAAGATGGGTAGAAATCTGTGAACCATTTTGACAAGTTAAAGATCTTATTGCCATAAGAAGTGTAGATATAAGTCTCCACGTCGAATGCTCCGATCGTCACTTTAAAGTTGATACCACCTGTGAATTTTGGAACTGGGCTACCGATATAAGTACGGTCAGCAGCATCTACTTTACCATCAGGTTTGCCTGTCAATTCACCTTTGTCATTATAGCTATTGAGGTCAGCAAAGTGGAAGCGGCCAGGAGCAGCACCATCTTGATAAATTTTATCACCATTCGCATTAGCAGGAGCAGCAGCATTAAGTTTGTCAACTTCCGCTTGTGATTGGAATAATCCTTCAACTTGGTAACCAAAGAAAGCAGAGATAGAAGTACCTACTTGGTTGCGTACCATAGTACCTGCAAGGCGGTTGCTCGCTGGGAATGCGTCAAAATAATCAAGACCTTCCGTAATTTTATCAATGTTGTTTTTCAAGAATGAACCAGTAAGGGTCAATTCGTAACCAACTTTGCTAGAGAAACGACCTTTGTTTACCAATTGCATATCAATACCTTTGTTCGTCATTTCTGCGATATTGCGGAAAGGAGCAGCGGCGAATTGACCTGCTACATCAGATTGAGGTACTGTGAACAACAAATCACTGGTTTTCTTTTGCCAAAGATCAACGATAAGATCCCATTTTCCTTTTAACAAAAGCATTTCAAAACCAAGGTTTGAAGTAGTTGATGTTTCCCATTTTACGTTAGGGTCACCTACTGTACTTTGGTAGAAACCAGGTGCTGCGCTGCCATTTGAACCATTAATATCGTAAAAAGAGTTATTGATATTAGAAGCAAAAAGGCTGTATTGGTTGGTTGGACGAATTTGAGAGTTACCCATTTGTCCCCAGCCACCACGGATCTTTAAATCATCGATCCAAGACATACCTTTCATAAACTCTTCTCCTGATACACGCCAAGCGGCAGAAAGACCAGGGAATACACCATATTTTTTATTCGGTCCAAAAACAGATGCACCATCGCGACGTAGCACGCCAGTTACATAATATTTATCTTTGAAAGAATAGTGCGCACGACCAAATACAGATGAATAAGACTGTGGGTCGTTGTTGTTACTTCTAACAGTTGCGTTAGATACTGTATTGATGGTAATAAAGTCTGGGTCATTAGAGAACGGGTTTAAGCCCGAAGCATCCATATTACGACCTGCACCCGCGATCAATGACTCTTGACCAGCCAATACTTCTAGGTTACTTTGTCCAAACTGCTTTTTGTATTGAACAGTATTGGTATTTACCCAGTTGAGACCATTGCCATAATATTCATTATAGCCATAGCTACTGTTGTTCTCGGAGTTTTCATAAGTACGGCGGTTGTACCCAACTCCAGAGTAATTGTAATAATCGCCACCCAAGCTGGTGCGAAGTGTTAAACCTTCGAATAAGTCATATTCAGCATATACATTACCAAAAGCGTTAAAGTTATTACCTTTGTTGTTCTTTAGGCCGTCGCGTGCCGCTACTGGATTGCGTGGGTTGTTGAAATCTGGTGCAGCAGTACCAGCATATCCACCATTTATATCATAAATAGGGATAATGGAAGGCATACGGAAAGCACTCAAAATGTCATTCTCGTCTTGCGCTACGTTTACACCGCCGCCGCCGCCGCTTAAGCCCAATACTTGAGAGTGGGTAAACTGGAAGTTTTGACCAACACGTGCGTGTTTGCCCAAATCGAATTCCATATTTGCGCGAATGGTGTTACGTTTGAAGTCGTTGTACTTCAATACACCTGATTGGTTTTGTAAGCTAAGGCCGAGGTAGTAACGTGAATGATCCGTAGAACCAGAGAAGCCAAGGTTGTGGCGTGTCACTGGTGCATTACGTGTAATTGCACCGTACCAATCGGTACCTTCTTTGTTTGCCCTAACGATTTGGTAGATATTACCATTGTCAAAGTTCACATTGTACTTTTTTTGCTCTTCAGCCAAATTCACTTGGTTTTCTAAAAGACCACCTTGTCCGCCTACATTGATATAGTCGGGTACAACTGCTCTGTCTGGATTAGAACCATACTGTTTGTGGCTGGTAGGGATACCACCGCCGTTTTTGATGGCTTTCCAAGTCCAATCAGCCTGCTCTTGTGGTGTCAACATTGTTTGGCCCTGACCTGGATCGGTCACACCATATAATGCGTCGTAGCTCACTTTAAGTGGTTGTGCTTTTCTTGTACCATGCTTAGTGGTGATAACAATTACACCACCAGCAGCGCGTGCGCCATAGATAGAAGCCGAAGAGGCATCTTTCATTACAGTGGTGTTCTCAATGTCGTCGGGCGTTAAGAAACTAACGTTTTGAGTAGGAACTCCGTCCACAACGTACAAAGGTTGGTTGTTTGTAAACGAACCAAAACCACGAATACGCACTTGAGACGAAGTACCTGGCTGACCATTAGAGATCACAGTAAGACCGCTCACACGACCTTGCAACTGCTGCTCCACATTACCAGTTGGTACTGCTGTCAAGTCTCTGGTTTTTACAGTAGACACGGCGCTGGTTGTTTGCTTGCGCGTATCCACGGTATAACCAGTTATGATGAACTCATCAAGCACGTTGTCATTGGCTGTCAATGTTACATTGAAAGCATTTTGAGTAGTGGCGTCGAGTTCAACACCGGCATAACCCGTTGCTGAAATTTTTAATACAGGTGTTGCACCTGTAAGTTTGAGAGAGAAGTCACCATTAACATCGGTGACTGTGCCATTGTTAGTGCCCTTTTCTACAACAGTAGCGCCAGGGACACCTCCAAATTCGTCGCTCACTTTACCACGCACAACCCGTTGTGCAGAAAGTGAGACCGCGCCAAAGCAAAGCAGTATTAATACTGTTAAGCATGGCTGGAGTAATCTGTAAAAGCTTCGTTTCATCAAATAGAACGATTTAGTAAATAAATAAATTAATAAGTGAGAATTATGGTATTGAAAATTAAATCTGGTCGTAAATGTCTGAAACGGTATTTAATTATAAAACATTTATTTCTTATTAGGTAATAAGAAAAACTAATTATCTTTGCGGAATGGAGATACGTCAGTTAAAATACTTTATAGGAGTAGCAGAAGAGTTGCATTTTGGTAATGCTGCAAAAAAATTATTTGTATCGCAATCTGCATTAAGCCAACAAATTCAATTATTGGAAAATGAATTAGGTGCCGATTTATTTTTCAGAAACAAACGAAACCATCAGCATAAGGTTGAATTAACAGAAGCAGGGCAGGCTCTTTTGGCTGATGCGAAAAATATTATTCTGTTGTGCCAACGTTCTGTATCTACAGCACAAAGAATTGGCAATCAGTTAAATATACTTAAATTAGGCTTTCCTAGGCTAGTTGATCCTCTACTTGTTACTAAATTGATCCAACTTTTTGGATTACATTATCCCAATATTGTATTGAAAATAATTGAACTGCCATCAATACATTGCGTGGAAGATGAATTAATGGGCGAAATCATTGATATGGGTATTGTTTTATCTTCCAGTCATCTACCCGATTTGAATACAATCACCCTATTCAATTCTCCTTCAAATATTCTTTTATCATCCAATCATCCATTATCCTTTGCATCTGCCATAACAGTGGATCAATTAGAAGGTGAACAGTGGATCGAGTTGAAGCGCCAAGTAAACCCAATATATGATAAGGTGGAGGATTTTTTTAAAGGTGTAGGTTTGAAAAGGCAAATTGTGCAAGAAGTCAATTCCTACGAATGGATTCAACATTTAGTAGCGTTGGGTCAAGGTATAGGTATAGTACCAGCACATTTGAATCTTATTTCATCGACCAAAACTATTTCACTACCTTTGCTGAGTGAGTACAAATCTTCGTTGCCAGAACTTGATATTTGTTTGGCATTAGCCACTTATAAAAAATTTGATCAACGTAAAATTGCCAAAGTGTTAGCGCACTATCAGGCGGGTGAGTGATATTTCGCAATAAAACATTATTTTCACGTTCCTTAATCAATGAATTTATTACGTATGCCTTTTTATTCGAGTACGCTATTTGCGTTTGTTTTTAGCGCGATATTGAGCCCAATCCTACTACATACCCAATCGTCTTCCTGCTATGTCTATGCCAAAATAGTAGATGCGCAAACATTGGAGGCGCTGGAAGGTGTTTCTTTTAAACTGGATGGTTCTGATACTGGTTTGGTTACCGATACGGCGGGGATTGTCCGGCTATTAGTGACCTGTGAAGAACATACATTGCGTTTTCAGCGACTTGGATTTAAACCATTTTCGAGGCGAGTAACAATTAATGGCGATGAATTATATGCCGTAGCAATGGAGAATATCAGTACACAAATTGAGGAGGTCGTGATTACTTCGCAGGGGAGCGTGCGTACGCTGGAAACACCTGCTTTGGGCGTAAGTGTGTTGAGCATGAAAGCGGTAAAAAAAATAAGCCCTGCGGCTGGTGAAGTTGATATTTTGCGTGGTTTGCAGAGTCTTCCGGGTATTTCGGCAGTAGGGGAGGGAGCCAATGGGATCAATATCCGTGGCGGTTCAGTAGATCAAAACCTGATTCTTTTGGATAATATGCCGATTTATAATCCTACTCATTTACTAGGCCTGTTTTCCCTTTTTCCTAACGATGCTATTCGAGAAATGCAGGTTTATAAAGGCTCTGTTCCTGCAAGGTATGGAGGACGAACGGCAGGTGTGCTGGATGTTAAATTAACAGAACCCAGTTTGGATAGCCGTAAGTTATTAGGTGGTATTGGTTTGATTTCCAATCGTTTGCATCTCGAAACGCCGATTATAAAAGATAAACTATCGTGGATGACATCGGCGCGCTTTTCTTATACCGATTACCTCATCCAATTTTATAATAAGGCTTTGGTAGGTACATTTAGCGACAATCGTATTCCGAATGTTAATCCTATTTTTTACGATCTTGCCAATAAATTGGTATGGAGGCCTACTGCTCGCGACCAAGTTTCTATCACATCATATAACAGTTACGATCGGTACAATGTAGATAATCTTTTTAGTATTGCAGGTATTACGCCTCGATTGGCCACTATGAAATATGGACACCGGAATATGGCAGCGCGTTGGAACCATTTTTTCTCCGAACGGTTCAATTTAAATACCGTATTGGCACGTACTGATTATTATACAAAAACCTCAGCAACCGAATTACAAGCGGGGTTTGATTACGATACGCGCTTGTTCAATCACAATGCAAAAGTAGAAGCAACTTGGATTCCATCTGAAAAACACAGGATCAATACAGGGATCGGCATTGTTCGTTATGACAATCGACCTGCTCAACTAGTGCCGCAATCCGGTTCATTGGTACAATCTGCGTTTTTGCAAAAAGAGCAGGCTTGGGAGACGGCCTTGTTTTTCTCGGATGAATATGCAGTGAATCAACGATTGTTGGTGGATATAGGTGGACGATTGGTGCAATATTGGAATATGGGCCCCTACACAATGCCTATTTTTGATCCAGAGCAACCTCGATCTGTCACATCGGTGAGTTCCAACCTACAGATTGGTAAAGGCGGATATGAATCACAGTTTTTGCGGTTTGAGCCACGGGTGGCAATACGTTATAAAATAGACGAAATAGCATCGATCAAAATGGGTTATAACCGCATGAACCAGTTTTTGCAGATGATTGCAAATACGGCTACTCCGCTGCCCAATGTCCGCTGGAAAACCGCCAACCGCTATGTTAAACCTACCCAAAGCGATTTGGTATCTATTGGGTATTTTCGGGATACCAAAAACAGGCATTGGGAATGGTCGGTGGAATCTTATTTCCGCAATCAAACGGATATTTTTGACTATATAAATGGTGCTGATTTGAATATCAACCCATTGGTAGAAACCCAATTGCTCAAAGGCGCATCTAGGGCTTATGGCGCAGAGTTGTTTATCAATAAAAAGAAGGGTTTGATGACAGGTTGGATGAGTTATACTTACGCCAGAAGCCTTCAAAAAATCACGGGTGATTACCCAGCGATACAGCAATTGAACCGAGGTAATTGGTTTGCTTCCAATATCGATAAGCCGCACACCTTAAATATTTTAATCAATTTTCAGGCAGAAAAGCATAATTCTGCGTCTTTTACCTTTACTTATAGCACAGGAAGGCCCTATACCGCTCCGGTCGGATTTTTTAAAGACGACTATAATATTGTACCGGTTTTTATTGACCGTAATAATGCGAGAATATCAGATTACCATCGCCTCGATTTTTCGTGGACGATCACAAACCCGACGATGAAAAAGCAAAAATTAGAAAGTTCCTGGGTGATTACTTTTTACAATATTTATGGTCGAAAAAACGCCTTTTCTTATTTTTTTGATCCTAAACTAAGTACTTTTAAACCCTTTAAAGTAAGCGTATTTCCAACACCTATTTTTTCAATAACTTGGAATTTTGAAATCTAAAAATTATGCCTAAATTTATTCTATTTTTTGCTTTTGTTGTTATTTTAGAGGCTAGTTGTCAATACCCTGTAAGGAAATCAAAATTGCCTGAACTACAGCAATTTTTGGTCATTAATGCCGACCTGACGGAGCAATATGGTCGTGTATTGGTGTCCTATACGCTTTCAGATTTATCGCCTCAAGGGGGGTATGTTTTTCCACTGCCACCGGTGGCTACCGCTTATGTGGAGGACAGTCAGGGCAATCGCTATTCCTTTGATCCAAGCGGTGTAAAAGACAATAATTTTAAAGGGATAGTAGGGGAGACCTACCAATTATTTGTAACGGCTGACGGTCAATCTTATGTATCGGAAAAGGAGACTATGCGTGCTTGTCCCGAAATTGATTCACTGACTCCGAATTATGCCAGAGAGGCATTTCGCAGCCCCGATGATTTACTGTATGATGGATTTGATGTGTATGCGCATTTTCAGGATAAGCCCAATGAGGAAAATTTTTATCAGTGGGATTGGGTACATTATGAGCGTACCGAAGCATGTGCATTTGAAACGATAAATAATATAGTGTATAAAATTCCCTGTACTCCGTATGATTGTTGGGGGATTTATCCCAATCCAAGGGTAATTGTTCAGTCTGATTTACTCCGCGATGGCGCATCCATTGCCAAAAAAGTAATTAGGGTGCCTTATGCAGCGCCACCACAACGGTATTATCTTCGAGTAGAGCAGCGTTCGCTCACGCCGTCGGTTTTTGCGTATCAAAAATCATTGGAAACACAAACGCAGGGCTCGGGTTCTATTTTTGATGTGCCTGCACAGACCAAACTCAATCCTAATGTAAAGAATATTGATGATCCATCGGAACAAATTTTAGGGGTATTTAATGTGTTTTCTAGTCGATATAAAATATTGATTATCAATATGCAGCAGAGTATTCCAGATGCAACGCTAAAATCAACAGCCAATTTAATACCTTGGACGCCTTCACCGTTGTTACAAGCCGAATGTGTGGAAAGTGCAACGCGGACATTGATACGACCGGAAGGTTGGGTAGATTGAGTATAGAACTAGAATAGATTTTTTGTAAAACTTAGATAACATACGGATTAGACACTGATTTTAGACGAAACCTTATAAAATCCGTGTCTAATCCGTGCAATCTATGTGCTACCTAAGTAGTTGCGAAAAAAAATAAAAGGAGTTCGT
Source organism: Chitinophagales bacterium (assembly GCA_013297575.1). Lineage (GTDB taxonomy): Bacteria > Bacteroidota > Bacteroidia > Chitinophagales > Saprospiraceae > M3007. The sequence goes on along the minus strand of JAAFHO010000052.1, from coordinate 2,168 downwards.
TAAAAATACTTTATTGAAGTACTATTGACGTATGTTTGCTTTTCAAATGTACTTACTAGGTTTTGATATAGGTTCCTCAACGCTTAAAGCGGCTATTGTAGAGGCTGAAACACATCAAGTTGTGGCCATCGAGTCCTATCCGGAAACGGAAATGGATATGATTGCACGTAAATCAGGCTGGGCTGAGCAGTCACCAGAGGTTTGGTGGCAGAACTTGTGTACGCTTACGCGGCGTCTTTTAGTAAGAACACGGATTAAAAACACAGATATAAAAGCAATTGGCATTAGTTATCAGATGCACGGCTTGGTGTTAATAGATGAAAATCAACACGTGTTGCGTCCTGCAATAATTTGGTGCGACAGCCGTGCTGTAGAAATTGGACGTACTGCATTTCAGGAATTAGGAGAGATGAATTGCCTAAAATCGTTACTAAATGGTCCAGGAAATTTTACAGCCTCAAAATTAAAATGGGTGAAGGACAATGAACCTGAAACATACCGTCGAATTAAGTATGTTTTATTACCAGGCGATTATATTGCCATGAAGTTAACAGGCCGGATTTTTACTACAATTCTGGGGCTTTCTGAGGGTGTTTTTTGGGATTTTAAGCAAAACAAAATTTCTCAGGCTATTTTGGATTATTATGGTTTTTCGAGCGAAATATTACCCGAAATTACGCCAGTTTTCTCTATTCAAGGTACACTAACGCGAGAAGCAGCCGAAATGACAGGGTTGCACATAGGTACAAAAGTAACCTATAGAGCAGGAGATCAGCCCAATAATGCGTTGTCGCTTAATGTAATCCGCCCAGGAGAAGTAGCCGCTACAAGTGGTACTTCAGGGGTAGTTTATGGTGTTTTTGATAGACCTATTTATGATATAAAATCGAGGATCAATGCCTTTGCTCATGTAAACCATTCCACTGAAAAACAGCGTATTGGAGCCTTACTGTGCATTAATGGAGCAGGGGTTCAATACAGTTGGATGAAGCACCAAGTAGCGCGAGAAGGGTTGTCATACAATGATATGGAGCGGATAGTGTCTTCTACGCCAGTAGGATCGGATGGACTTTGTATTTTACCATTTGGCAATGGGGCTGAGCGAATGTTGGCTGATCAAAATTTGAATGCACACGTTCTTAATTTGGAGTTTAATCGTCATACACGTGCACACTTGTATCGTGCCGCTTTAGAAGGAGTTGCATTCTCTTTTGTACATGGCATTAATATCCTCAAGGAAATAGGATTAGTCGTAGATGTATTAAGGGTAGGAAATGATAATATGTTCCAGTCACGGGTGTTTTCTACCACTATTGCTACGTTATTGGATTTACAAATCGAAATGGTTGAAACAACTGGAGCAGTGGGTGCTGCACGTGCTGCTGGAGTGGCTGCTGGAGTATATAAATCACTGGAAGAAGCATTAGAGGGCATTCGTCCGACAGAAGTATTTGAACCAGAAATGGATAAAGGCTTGTGTAGCCAAGCCTATAATTATTGGAGTAGTATGTTGGAAAACAAACTCTCCCAAAAAGGAAATAAATCTAACGCAATAGAGCGTGTACGGCAAACCGTGACTAAACTACAGCAAGAATTAGACGAGAAAAGTCAAGAGTTGAATATGATTTCTATGAAATTGATGGCAAAAAATGAGTTATTAGAGCAAATGGAGGATGCCATTACAAGAATTCAAAAATTAGGAGATTTAAAATTGATTCAAATTGAATTGAAGAAAATGACTCGTCGGATACTAGAAAGTGAGGAGCATGAAAGCGCCTGGGGGCTTATCGAGGACCGTTTTAATACCTCCCAAGATGGTTTTATTGCGAAACTAAAATCCGAGTATCCTGATATCACCATTGATGAACTTAAATTGTGTGCATTATTAAAACTTCAACTTACTAATAAAGAATTAGCCCAATACTTTAACCTTTCTGTGCGGGGAATTGAAACACGTAGGTATCGTTTGCGTAAAAAACTAGGTATAGATATAGATACCGATATTGTCCTGTTTTTGAATAGTTTGACGTACTAGTGAAGTAGTTTTTTTTTTAAGTGGCGTATCTTTGCAGTATAAATTTTTTATCTACCGATCTATCGAATATACTTCCTTTGTTACTAACTAAATACGGTTTTGGCTGTTGGTCTTTAGAAGTTCTGTGCATTAA
>JAAFHO010000516.1 GCA_013297575.1 Chitinophagales bacterium | reverse complement strand
CTATAACGCAGATCTTAGTTTGTTAGGTGGTAATGCGATTCGTGTATTTGCGAGTGGTATTTTGGGTGGGACGCCTGCATTTGGTTTGTATGCGGCATTGGTAGATGGAACGGTGGTTGCATTACCACTTGGTACGCCACCAGTTGCACAAACAGCAAGGTTACAAGTGATTCATAATTCACCCAACCCAACGGTGGATGTGTATGTTAATGGAGATTTGTTGCTCAATGATTTTGTGTATCGTACCGCAACGCCATTTATTACAGTACCAGCAGGAGTCGTATTAAATATCGGTATTGCTCCAGCCAATAGTACCTCAGTGAACGATGTTCTTGCTAATTTCCCAGCCACATTGGATGCCAATGGTACTTATATCGTAACAGCATCGGGTGTTTTGGGGAGTACAACAACGCCATTTACTTTAAATGTAAACGCTACGGCAAAAGAAACATCTAGTACTCCTTCAAAGGTAGATATTTCGGTATTGCATGGCTCGCCTAATGCGCCTAATGTGGATGTAGACGAAGTATTTACAGGTAACGTAATTTCTAACTTGGCTTATGGTGCTTTTACACCTTATCTAAGCCTTGATCCGGCTATTTATGATTTTGCAATTCGCCCAGCAGGTAACCCAGTAGTAGTGGCTACCTTCCGCGCTAACCTTTCTGGTTTGGCTGGAAAATCGGCTTATGTTTTAGCGAGTGGTTTAGTAGGTAGTACAACCAATCCGTTTGGTCTATTGGCGGTATTGGCCGATGGTACTGTTTTGACGTTACCTATTACACCTACTACAAGGGTTCAGGTTATACATAATTCGCCCAGCCCAACTGTAGATGTATATGCAGGTAATACGCGATTGCTCAATGATTTTGCTTTCCGTACCGCTACTCCATTTGTAGATGTACCGGCAGGTCGTCCGTTTAATCTTGGTATTGCACCAGGGACGAGTGCCTCTGTTGCGGATGTTATTGCTTCTTACCCAGTTAATTTAGATGCGGCGAAAAAATACACGATTATCGCAGCAGGTATTGTAGGTAATGCTGCAACGCCATTTAACTTATATGTTTATGATGACGCTTTGGAGGCTTCTCCATCGGGTACGGTTTCGTTTAGTGCATTCCACGGTGCACCGGGCGCACCAGCGGTAGATGTGGTGGAGCGTTTAGGCGGCTCAATTGTAGAAAACTTGGCATTTGGTGAAAATACGCCTTATTTAAATGTAGCACCTCTACTTTATGTGTTAGATGTAAAAGTGGCCGGAACGGAGCCGATTGTTGCGACTTATATCGCTGATTTGGCGCCATTAGACGGTGCATCTGTTCGGATTTTTGCGAGCGGTATTCTAGGTGGTACACCTGCATTTGGTTTGTATGCTGCTTTGGCAAATGGTACTGTGGTTGCTTTGCCATCGCAAGCACTTGCGCGCGTACAAGTCATCCACAATAGCCCAGAGCCAGTGGTGGATGTTTATTTGGATGGTGAGATCATTATTGACGACTTTGAATTTAGACAAGCCACTCCATTTGTTTATTTGCCTGCTGGCACCGAAATAAACCTAGGTGTAGCACCGGGTAATAGTCAAGGGCCAAGCGATATTATTGCAAATTTCCCTGTTACCTTGGAGAATGGAAAGTCGTATGTTGTAGCAGCATCCGGAATTGTGGGTAATGCGACTACGCCATTTACTTTGATTGTAAGTGATAAAGGCCGCGAAAGGGCAGCCGATCCAAGCAAATTGGAATTAGCCATTTTGCACGGTGCTACCGATGCTCCACCCGTAGATCTCGTACCATTTGGTTCAACTACACCGCTGTTATCGGATTTGACGTATGGCGACTTTACAGATTATGTTGCGCTTGATCCCGATGTGCTTTTGTTGGATGTGCAGGCTTCTGCCAACCCAAGTATTTTGGCAGGGACTTACGGTGGCGATTTTTCTGATTTAGATGGTTTTTCGGGTGTTGTTTTTGCAAGTGGATTATTGAATGGTCAACCTGGATTTAGTTTATTTTTAGCCACTCCAGACGGATTTGTGATTGAATTGCCTTCTTTCTCAAGAGCACAAGTGATTCATAATTCACCGAGTCCTACGGTGGATGTGTATTTGGATACGACCAATATCATCAACGATTTTGGTTTCAGAGATGCTACTGGTTTTGGTTTATTGCCATCGGGTACTGCTTTTGAATTGAGTATTGCACCAGAAAACAGTACAAGTTCAGCTGATGCAATTTATACTTTACCAGTAACTGGGCTCAGAACGGGTAAAACGTATATCATTGTAGCGGCGGGTGTTGTTGGTAATGCTACCACACCATTCCAGTTGTATGTAAACGAAAATGGTCGTTTCCGTGCAAATGATCCGACTACAGTGGACATTGAATTATTCCATGGCGCACCAGACGCTCCCGAAGTGGATATTACGTTGCCTAATGGAACTCCAATTTTTGATAATGTACAATTTGGTGAGTTCACGCCCTATATCAGTGTACCACCAGCGCAGTATATCTTAAATGTAACACCTGCGAATAACAATAGTCAGGTAATTGCCAGTTATGTGGCTAATATTGCACCAATTGCGGGTGAGGCTATTACTGTTTTTGCTTCTGGTTATTTAGCACCTGCTGCAGGAGCACCAGGATTTGCGCCTTGGGTTGCGTTGGCCGATGGTACTACGTTCCCATTGCCATTGTTTGTTAATACCAATGAATTGGACGATAAACTATCACAATTACAATTAGCACCTAATCCAACTTCGGATATCTTGTCTGTTAAGTTCAACCTTAGCGCAAGTGAAGATTTGCGTTTCCAAGTGCAAGACATGACGGGTCGCTTAATGATGGAAGGCGATTGGGGTACTGTAAACAGCGGTGTTTATTCCGAGCAATTGGAAGTTTCTGGTCTAAGTTCAGGAATGTACATATTGGAAATCCTATCGGATGCAGGTAAGCAAGTCGTGCGGTTTGCGGTACAGCGTTAATCTGTTATTATAAGAAGTCAAATATACTATAAATTACTCGGGCCGCTCTGTAGATGTACAGGGCGGCCCGTTTGTTTTACTTCCGACTACAATCATTACATTTTAGTCAATAGCAATTTTCCAATTTCAGGATTTGCGTACAACCCCGACAAAGGTGTTGGGTGCTTGGTGGAAACAAGTTCTTGCGCCATGCTCAATCGGAGGTCATTGGGTATAAAATCAAGTAGAATAAACTTTGCTACTTGAGCGAGTTGTACTTCAGAAAGCGCATTGGAACGCGAAAGCAGATAATTGATCAGTCTCGAAATGACGACCGATAATATATCAAGTCTTTGAACCGAGCCATCATTGACCAATCTTTTGATATGGTCTGTTGTTTGCTCAAAGTTATTACCATCAATAATCTGCTCTGGCCCTGGTATTTTGTCCAGTTTGAGGTGCACAAAGTTGATAAAAGTCTGTACTGTTTCGGTATCAAGACACGACTCACCGAGTATTTTAATCATCGGCAATTCAGCATTAAGATCATCAAAAGGTGCGATAAGATCAAAGAATTGCACCAAAGAACGTGGGGTGGTTCGTTTACCATTCACCAGTTCGGGGTAAGCGAGTACAAAATAGATACCTCGTTCGTCCACACCTGCTTTTTCGGCCCATTGTGCCCAAATAGCGGCATTAAAATCCATGGTGATGTGCAGCATACGATTGAGCATGGCATCGTCGAGCGGGGTAACGGAGTAGTCGCCACCATCGGGATTTGCCGTGAGGATAATCAACCAACGCTTGGGTAATTCCCAAGAGACCAATTCATAATATTGCAATAATTGCATAATACCTCGCAGGATACGATCATCGGCACGGTTTACATCATCGAGGAGCAGGATACCTGGCCCATCTTGGGTAGGTACCCAGTCTGGAGGGGTAAATTTGGTGACATTTCCGTCAATACGTGGCATCCCGATCAGATCACCCATTTCTTCAAATTGGGCTGGTGCCACATAGACCAACGGCGCATTGATGCGTTTGGCGATACCTTTTACCAATTCCGTTTTACCGATACCATGCAATCCCCAAATACATATCGGTGTTGGGCGTGCATCGCCAGTTTGGGTGCGCATAATTTGAATATTATGCTCAATCAAGCGCGTTACAGTATCGGCGTGGACGCGTGCTCCATAGGTAAGAAAACTCATTTGATGATTTTCATTTCATTGATCAACCGCGTTGCGCCAGCATATTTATCGACAATAAATAACACGTACCGAATATCGACCATAATATTCCGACAAATTGCTGGATCGTAGTTGACATCGCTCATGGTGCCTTCCCAAACACGGTCAAAATTGAGGCCAACTAGGTTTCCTTTTCCATCCAAAGCAGGACT